>CAZVDW010000072.1:0-2240 GCA_964625645.1 uncultured Rhodospirillaceae bacterium | reverse complement strand
GGTGCTGGTCTATCCCACCATCACGGTGCCGTTCTGCACCTGGATCATGATCGGCTATTTCTCCTCCATCCCGCGCGAGCTCGACGAGGCGGCGCTGATCGACGGCGCCAACCACATGCAGATGCTGACCAAGGTGTTCATCCCCGTGGCCCTGCCCGGCATCATCGCGGCGATGATCTTCGCCTTTACGGTCTCCTGGGCCTCGTTCATCTATCCGCTGGCCTATATCTACTCCGACGACCAGATGGTGCTCACCGTCGGCACGGTGACGACCCTGATCAAGGGCGACGTGTTCCATTGGGGCGGGCTGATGGCGGGCGCCCTGCTGGCCGCGGCACCGCCGGTGATCATCTATGCGTTCCTGATGGACTACTACATTGCCGGACTCACCTCCGGGGCCACCAAGGGGTAGGGCATGGCGGATGTAAGCCTCAAGAATCTCTGGAAGATATTCGACCGCACCGAGGCCGTGAGCGGCATCGACCTGGAGATCGCGGACAAGGAGTTCGTGGTGCTGGTCGGGCCATCGGGCTGCGGCAAGTCGACGACCTTGCGCATGATCGCCGGCCTCGAGGATATCAGCCGCGGCGATGTCCATATCGGCGGCACGCTGGTCAACGACGTGCCGCCCAAGGACCGCGATATCGCCATGGTGTTCCAGAACTATGCGCTTTATCCGCATATGACGGTGCACGAGAACATGTCGTTCGGCCTGCGCCTGCGCAAGTTTCCCAAGGCGGAGATCGATAAGCGGGTTAAGGATGCGGCGGAGATCCTGGGCATTTCCGAGCTGTTGGGCAGGCGACCGCGGCAGTTGTCGGGCGGCCAGCGCCAACGCGTCGCCATGGGCCGGGCCATCGTGCGCGACCCGCAGGTCTTTCTTTTCGACGAGCCCTTGAGCAATCTCGACGCCAAGCTGCGCGGGCAGATGCGCATCGAGATCAAGAAGATCCACCAGCGGGTACAGACCACCACCGTCTATGTCACCCACGACCAGGTCGAGGCGATGACGCTGGCCGACCGCGTGGTGGTGATGAACGGCGGCATCATCGAGCAGGTCGGCAGCCCCGGCGAGCTTTACGATTCGCCGCGCACGCGCTTCGTCGCGGGCTTTATCGGTTCGCCTGCCATGAATTTCCTGCCCTGCAAGATGGCTGCCGACGGCGGCACTCTCGCCGCCCGCATCGACGGTACCGTGACCTTGCCTATACCTCGCGATCGTGCAGCCCGCTATCAGGCTTACGCCGGGCACGAGATGCTGCTCGGCGTGCGGCCCGAGAACCTGCGCGAGCCGCGCCCCGGCGACGGCGCGGCCGGCACCGGCTTCAGCATCACGCCCGATGTCGTCGAGCCGCTCGGCATGGAGACCATGGTCTATTTCACGGTCGACGGCGCCGAGGTCTGCGCCCGCGTCGCACCCGAGGCCAATCCCCGGGCCGGCCAAGCCCTGCCCTTGACCATCGACGCGCGCCGCGTCCACCTCATCGACCCCGAGACCGATCTGGTCGTGTAAGGAGCAGCCAATGACCGACTTCCAAGGCATCTACACGGCGCTGATCACGCCGATGACGTCCGACCATGCGCTCAACGAGGAGGCCTTGCGCCAAGTCGTCGATTTCAACCTCGAGGCCGGCATCGACGGCTTCTGGGTGGCCGGCGGCAGCGGCGAGAGCGTGCTGCTCGACGACGCCGAGAACAGCCGCATCGCCAAGATCGTTGTCGAGCAAACCGCCGGCCGGGCCAAGATCATCCACCATGTCGGCTCGCCCAACACCAAGCGCTCCGCCGCCATGGCCGAAGCCGCCGCCAAGGCCGGGGTCGATGCCATCTGCTGCGTGCCGCCGTTCTTCTACCGCTACGGCGATACCTCCGTGGTCAACCATTACCGCAGCGTCGCGGCGGCGGCCGACCTGCCGTTTTTCGCCTACAACCTGCCCATGATGACCAACTGCGAGATCACGCCCAAGCTCATGGCGAAGATCCAGGACGGCGTGCCCCGGCTCACCGGCCTCAAGCATTCGGGTCCCGATTTCGGCCAGGTACGCAGCTTCGTGCAAATGGGCCTGGCCTGCTTCATCGGCCGCTCGCCATGGATGCTGCCGGCGCTGTCTATGGGCGCCTGCGGCTGCGTCTACGGCTGGCAGGGCATCGCCCCGGAATTCTGGGTCGAGCTGTGGCGCGCCTTGCAGGCCGGCGACGTGGCCGTCGCGCTGGCGTCCCAGGACAAGGTCATCGGCGTC
>CAZVDW010000071.1:0-2228 GCA_964625645.1 uncultured Rhodospirillaceae bacterium | reverse complement strand
CGAGCTTTCCAACGAGCTCGTCGGTGTCGATATTAACGATGCGCTGCGCCTCAACGCCGCCGCCATGGCGGCTCAGGTTTACATCGGCGGTGAGCACGAGCACAAATCCATCGCCAACGTCATCAAGCTGATCGACAGCGGAACGCAATATGGCATCCCGACGCTGGCCGTCACCGGCGTCGGCGCCGAGATGACGCGCGATGCCCGCTATTTCGGCCTGGCCACGCGCATCGCCGCCGAAATCGGGGCGCATTACGTCAAGACCTACTACATCGAAGAGGGCTTCGAACGCGTCGCCGCCGGCTGTCCGGTGCCCATCGTCATCGCCGGTGGCAAGAAGCTGCCCGAGCTCGACGCCCTGACCATGGCCTCGCGGGCCATCCAGGCCGGCGCCCGCGGTGTCGACATGGGCCGCAACATCTTCCAGTCCGATTGCGCCCTGGCCATGATCCAAGCCGTGGCCGCCGTAGTCCACCGCGACGAGACGCCGGATCAGGCGCTGCAGATGTACCAGGACTTGAAGGCCGACATCGAAGGCGGCCGCTCGGCAGCGGAATAAGGATGAATACTCGAATCTAACCACAGAGGCACAGAGGCACAGAGATTCTCCAGGAGACTGCTCCGTGTTGCCCTCTGTGTCTCTGTGCCTCTGTGGTTAAATCGATCCGCGATTACCGCAACGCCGCCGCGATGTTGCCGCCGTCGACGGTGATAACGGCGCCCGTGGTCTTGGGCGACAGCGCCAGGTCGACGAAGGCCTTGGCCACGTCGTCCGCGGTGACTTCGAGGCCCAAGAGGTTGCCCGCCATGTAATCGCCCTGGCTCAGCCCTCGGGCCTGGGACCTGGCTGCGATCATCTCGTCGCTCAACAGCCCGGAACGAATGCGGTCGGCGTTGACGGCATTGGCCCGGATGCCGTCCTTGCCGTGGTCGACGGCGTATTGGCGCATGAGAAAAAGCGTTGCCGCCTTGGGCAGGCCGTAGGGGCCGAAGTCGGGGCCCGGATTGACCGCCTGCTTCGAAGTATTGAACAAGAGCGCGCCGCCCAAACCCTGGGCCCGCATGATCCCGACGGCTGCCTGCGCCACCTTCTGGTGGCCCCAGAAGTTAAGCTCGAAGGATTTTCGCAAGAGCGCCTCGTCGACCGTGCCGATCTCGCCCTGCCAGGCCGCACCGGCGTTGGAAACGACGATATCGACACCGCCGAAATATTCCGCGATGGCGGCGAAAGCGGCGTCCAGCGAAGCTTGGTCGGTGACGTCGCAGGCTAGACCCAGGCCGCCCAGCTGCGCCGCCAGTGCGGCCGCCGCGGCGCCATCGAGATCGAGCACGGCCACCTCGGCACCCTCGGCGCGAAAGGCCCGGGCCGTAGCTGCGCCGATGCCCGATGCGCCACCCGTCACCGCCACGACGTGACCGCTCAGGCGCGCCGCGCCCGGAATCAGCTGCTGCAGCTTGGCCTTCTCCGGTGCCCAGGCCTCGATGGCGAAGATCGCGGCCTCGGCCGCCGGTTGGTAGGTTCCCAGCGCCTCGGCTGCCGCGATGACGTCGACAGTTGCGGCAAAGAGATCGGCGGCGACATCCGCTTTGGCCTTGCTCGCACCCAGGCCCAGCAGCCCCAGTCCCGGCACCAGAACGACCCGTGGCTTAAGATCCGGCAGGTCTTGAATGCTGCCGCCGTGGCGTTCGAGATAGGCGCCATATTTGGCTTCGTAATCTGATACGGCTTGGCTCACGTCGGCAGCAAATTCTTCGAGCCGGCCGGCTTCGGGGGGCGGCAGCAGCAGAGGCAGGCGCTTGGTGTGGATGACGTGATCAGGCGTCGCCGGGCCCTGGCTGGCCAGGCGGGGAAGCTCGGCGGCGTTGACGAAGCGCTTGATGTCCGGACCGGTGACGGCCGTCACCAGGATGTGCTGCGTGTCGCCCGATATGGCACCACGAATGATCGGCGCCACTTCCGCCAGCGACGCCAAAGCCCCTGGCAACTCGGTGGCGGAAAGCTCCGCCTCGGCGCGGCCGATCTCGGCCTCGGCCAGGCTGACGAACTCGATCATGCGGCCATAGGCCTCCGCCGCCGTATCGCCCCAGGTCACCAGGCAGTGGCGCGACAGCACCAGCCCCTCGGCGGACGGCTCAGCCGCCACCTCCCGGGCCGCCGCCTGTGCCAGGATGGGCCCCTACTTGGCGTATTGCATCACCACCACGCGTGAGCCATAGAGCGCCCGGCA
>CAZVDW010000070.1:0-6709 GCA_964625645.1 uncultured Rhodospirillaceae bacterium | reverse complement strand
TAGCGGTCCAAGGGCGTGTCGTACTGGGTCAGCATGGCGCGCTCGAACGTGGCGATGGCATTCCAGGCATCGTTGAGGATGGGCCGCTCGGTGCCGAAAACACGGTTGAACTCGGAAACGTAGTAGGGCGTCTGGCGCAAGCGCTGCTCCATCACGTCCTGCTCGCCATTGCCCGAGACGCCGCCGGTGGCCGCGGTCTTGGCCTGGGCTTCAAGGCTCTTGGAGTTGCCCTGCCAGAAAAGCTTGCCGAGGAAACCGGTGTTGACCACGGTGTGGCAATTGCGCCAATGCACAACGCCCGGATAGCCGCGGCAGATGGGGTCGTTGAAGCCCCAGCCCTGCTTGGGATCGTGACAGTCGCCACAGCCCAGGCTGGCATCGCCCGAGAGCTTGGGGTCGAAGTAGAGCAGGCGGCCGAGCTCGGCCTTCTCAGGCGTGATCAAATTATCCGGCGGCTGCGGCACCGGCGGTAGTGGTGCCAGCGGTGCGTCGACATCGGGATCGCCTTCCGCCCAGGCGCCGGCAGTGCCGAGAGCGATCAACGCCACAATGCTCAGTAACGGCAGCCGCAACATTTGCAGTGTCTTCTTCATGGCCTGTCTCGCTCTCTAATTCTGTACGTTCAGCCAATCGTCGATCGGCTGGTACTTCTGATCGATCTTCAGCGGGTCCATGGTCACCGGCGTGACGCTGCTGAGGCTTTCCAGGAAGGCCACCAGGTCGGAGCGCTCGCCGCGGCTGAGGTTGAGCGGCTGCAGCTCTGTGGCGAGCGGATCGTCACGGCCGCCGCCGTCATCGTAAAACGCTACCACCTCGGCCAGCGTGGCGATGGTGCCGTTGTGCATGTAGGGCGCCGTGTAGACGGTCTCGCGCAAGGTCGGCGTGACGAACTTGCCGATGTCGCCGTAATCCTTGCTGACCATGAAATAGCCCACGTCGCGGCGCCAGATACCCATCTTCGGCACGCCGTAGGAATGGATCACGGCGCGATAGGTGAGATGGCGGATGGGGTCCGTGAACACCTCCATGTTCTCGGGCACGCCGGTGTTGTGCGGCTTGCCGTCCGAGAAGTAGGGGCCGTTGTGACAGCTGATGCAATTGGCCTTGCCTTCGAACAATTCCCGGCCGCGCTTGGCGGCATCGGACATGGTTCCGGTGTCGAAGGGGGCGTCGATCGAGACCAGGCTCTCGACGAAGGAGACCAGCGCCTTGCGCGCCTTGCCGGAGCTGCAGTCACCACCGTAGACCGAGGCGCACATCTCGGCATAGACAGCGTCCTGCTTCATGCGCTCGTGCATGATGCGCATGTCCATGTTCATGCTCACCGTCTCGGTGATCTGGTCGCGCATGACATCGTTGAGGTTGGCGCCCATCTGGCCCGCCCAGCCCCAGCCGACGTCGGCAAAGGAGGCCTTGAAACGGGAATTGATCAGGGTCGGCGCGTTGCGGTAGTGGCGCGTGCCGGGATAGGCCTTGGACAGCACCAGGCCATCGCCGTAACCCTTGGCGGGAATGTGGCAGGTGGCGCAGCTGATGGCGCCGTCGCCCGAGATACGCGCATCGAAAAACAACCGCTTGCCCATCTCGATAGCGGCCTGGTCACCGGCATCGGCGGCAGGCAGCGGCCCGATCTCGGGCCAGGGCTCGGCCAGCGCCACCGTGGGCAGGGATAAAGCGAGGCCAAGCCCCACCGTGACGACCGCCACGCCTGCCGCTGTCGTCCGAACTAACAATAGTGTATCGGGCCTTTTCATCGCGTAATCCTCCCCTGACGAGCGTTCGCGACACGCCCGTCACCGGTTCGACAAGTGCCTATTCGGACGAAAAACTGAACTCGACGGCCGTCTCGCCGCTGGCATCGACCGTGATTTCGGTTTCCTGAATACCCAGTCGCGGGTGCCACGCTTTGAGCGTGTAGGTGCCGGGTGGAACGTTATCGAGTGCGAAGGCACCATCCTCGCCGACAACAACGGCATAGGGGTGTTTTGGCGCCATCATGTAGCCGAACATGAAATTGTGCGCCTCACAGTTGATGCTGATATATGACGAACGCCGCGGCTTTATGGTTTCCTCGATGTCGCCTGGATCGGGCTGACCGAAGTTGAACATGGTGCGCTTGACCACGCGCCCCTTCTCGACGCCGATAAGCTCACGGGTGTTGATATTGTGCAGCACCCCGGGGTCGTCGTTACGGATCACGATCGGCCCCGGCCTGACGACCTGCGCCCAGGGACGGAAGCGGCACCCCTTCTGGGTAATCACGTAGTTGCCGCCGTCCGGCTCGGCCCAGGCCTTGCCTTCCTTGATCTTCTCGATGAACACGAAGGCGCCACGCAAGGCGCCGTCCCGCACATCGACCCAGACCACCTCGCGATAGCCCTCGCCGCAGACGTCCGGGTTCTTAGTGATCGAGATCTGCTCCACCGCGTCCGCCGGCAGTTCGCCGACAAACGATACCGAACCGCTGATTGTACCACCATCAGCGACATCGGATTCAGTGTATTTGGCGGCATAGGCTGAGGAACAAACCGGCAGGATTAAGAAAATACTTCCCGCAATGACGGACCGTGCGCTTCGAAACATTCCGTGATCTTCCCCCATGGTCGAAATTCAACACACGCAAAACACACTCATAAGTGGTGATACGCTTACCCATGACGCTGATAGCACCGCGTCTCCCTACACGATCAAGCATGCATGCTGGATTCGGACCTGCCTTGATCTAGATTAATCTAATACCGCTTCAAAACTACACGCCACCGCATGCCGAATGATATTTGGATCGCACAACAATATTCTGTGTGCTCCTGATATAGCCGTGATCGCGATGCCAATTACCACCTGAGATGGTTGGCCCCCAAACATCAGCAACGCCGTGTTCACGAAATCGTGCGCCGCATGGCGGCGGCGCTGGTCGGCGGCCTCGCCGTGATCGCCCAGGCACTGGGCTGGGACGAGGACGTTCCGATTCGGCATGTCGCCGGGTCTATGGCAGACTGTCTCGCGGATGCGAGCCATTGGGAAGGCCGATGAGCACGCTTGGACGAAGCATCGTGGCGCTCGCGGCGCTATTGCTGTTTGCTGCCAGTGGCTTTGCCGCTGAGCAGCGCGTGGCGCTGGTGATCGGCAATTCGGCCTACCCGAACAACCCTCTCGCCAACCCCGCCAACGATGCCCGGCTGATGAGCGTCGCCTTGCGCGGCCGGGGCTTCGCTGTCATCGAGCGCCTCGACGTCGGCCGCCGCGACATGGCGCGCGCGGTCAAGGATTTCGGCGACCGCCTCAAGGCCGGCGGCGGTGATGCCGTGGGGCTGTTCTACTACGCCGGCCACGGGGTGCAGGTGAACAATCAGAACTACCTGATCCCCATCGATGCCGAGATCAACGACGAAGGCGACGTGCCGATCGACGCGGTCAGCGCCGACCATGTGCTGGCGACCATCGAGGACGCCCGCAATCGCCTCAACATCATCTTCTTCGACGCCTGCCGCAATAATCCGTTCACGCGCAGCTTTCGCGCCTCGGAGCGGGGCCTGGCGATGATGACCGCGCCGACCGGCATCTTCATCGGCTATGCCACTGCACCGGGCCAGGTGGCCGCCGACGGCAGCGGCAGCAACAGCCCTTTCACCGAGGCGCTGGCGGCCGCCATCGGCGGACCACGCGCCGGGCGACAGTTTCCGTGACTGTTCGACCTGCCCCGACATGGTGGTGCTGCCGTCCGGCGGATTCCTGATGGGCTCGACCGACGCCGATATCCGCCACCTCGTGAGCAACGAGGGCGGCAAGCAGCAATTGTACGCTGACGAGTTGCCGCGCCACGAGGTGAGCATCGCCAGGGCCCTGGCCGTCGGCAGGTATGAAGTGACGCGCCAGGAATATGCCGCCTTCGCGGCGGCGACGGAGCGCGGCGAGGGCGACGGCTGCCACGTCTACACAGGCACCGAATGGCAGAAGCAGGTGTCCCGGAATTGGCGCGCTCCGGGCTACGCCCAAGGCGATGGCGAACCCGTGGTCTGTGTGAGCTGGCACGACGCCAAGGCCTATGTCGCATGGCTGAGCCGGGAGACGGGGCAGAGCTATCGCCTGTTGAGCGAGGCGGAGTGGGAATATGCGGCGCGCGCGGGCACAGCCGGCTTGCGCTATTGGGACGAGGCTGACGGCAGCCAATGCCGCCACGCGAACGCTGCCGACCTGGCGACGAAGAGCCGGTATCCCGGCTGGGCCGTCGTCGCTTGCGATGACGGAGCCGTTCATACCGCGGCGGTCGGGCGCTATGGCGCCAACGGCTTCGGTCTTCATGACATGCTCGGCAATGTCTGGGAATGGACCGAGGATTGTTACCATGACAACTACACCGGGGCGCCCGCCGATCAATCCGCCTGGACCAGCGGCGCCTGCGGCTCTCGGATATTGCGCGGCGGCTCGTGGTTCTACTTGCCGGAATACATCCGCGCCGCCGGCCGCAGCAGGGTGGTGGCCGGGAACCGCGGCTACGACATCGGCTTTCGCGTGGCCAGGGCGCTGGATTGATCGTTCTTCCTCGTCTCCTTGCGCCGTTGCGGTCCGCGGCGCTCCCGGCTGAGACCGACCCGGTGGGTAACCAGCGCGCCCTCTGTCCGGGTCGGGAGCTCGCCTGAACGGCGCCTCAGAGCGGTCAAGCCCGCCAGCATTGTGACACGACCCGCCGCGCCGGGGGAGCGCGGCGGGCCGTGCCCTTGGCTGCGCCCTTAGTCGTCGTCGCGTTCCTCGTCGTGATGGCGCTCGCCGCCGTGGCCGCGGCGCATGTCCTCGGGCGACAGCGCGCCGTCGCCGTTGCGGTCGTGGCGGGCGACGGCGCGGGCCAGGCGCTGGTCGAGCTCGTCGGCGCTGATGCTGGCGTCGCCGTCCGGGTCGAGCATCTGGAAGGCGCGCACGGTGAGCGGCTGGGTCAGCTCGTGGAACAGGCCTTCGAATTCCTCGAGGGTCAGCGCGCCATCGGCGTCGGCATCGTAACGCGCCATGTGCTCGGCGCGGGCACTGTCGATCTCGGCCTGGGTCAGGCGGCCGTCGGCGTCCGTATCGAAGCGCTCGACCACGTGCTGGCCGATCATCTTGCCGGCCATGCCGCCACAGCCGCCGCCGCTGAAGCCACGCGCGGCCTGCACGACGCCGGCCACCGCCACGGTGGCCACCACGGCGGCCACGGCAACGCCGATCACGGTCTTGGTGTGGGACTTCATCTTGGGTTCGGCCATCGGGTCTCTCCTGTCTGTGTGTGCGATGGCCGCAACATAGGCAGCGGATGTCGCGCAACTGTGGCAGGAACCTGAGCAATTGGTCGCAAAGCGTGGGCAGGCCGGCGCCTGACACAGTCTGTTACACTTTTCTCAGGCAAGGTTCGGCAAAAGGCGCTAGCACTGGGCCATGGCAGGCACGCCGCATATCCTCGTGGTCGACGACCATCGCGACATTCGCGAGCTGCTGGCGCGCTATCTCGACAGATGCGGCCTGCGGGTCACGGCGGCGGCCGATGCCGCCGAGGCCCGGCGCGCCCTCAAGGACGCGGCCATCGACCTGGTGGTGCTCGACATCATGATGCCTGGCGAGGACGGCCTGGCGCTCTGCCGGCATATGCGCGAGACCAGCGAGACCCCGGTCATTCTGCTCACCGCCATGGCCGAGGAGACCGACCGCATCGTCGGCCTCGAGATCGGCGCCGACGACTACATCCCCAAGCCCTTCAATCCGCGCGAGCTGCTGGCCCGCATCAAGGCGGTGCTGCGCCGCACCCGAGCGCTGCCCCCCGGCCGCGACGTGGTGGCGGCCGGCACGCTGCGCTTCGCCGGCTGGAGGCTCGATCTCGAGCGCCGCGAGCTGCTCGCCGCGGACGGTGTGGTGACGCCGCTGTCGACCGGCGAGTTCCGCCTGCTCGCCGCCTTTGTCGAGCATCCGGGCCGCGTGCTCTCGCGCGACCAGCTTATCGATCTGACGCGCGGGCGCGCCGCCGCGCCGTTCGACCGCAGCGTCGACAACCAGGTCAGCCGCCTGCGCCGCAAGATCGAGCCCGACCCGGCCAACCCGACCCTGATCAAGACCGTCTGGGGCGGCGGCTACAGCTTCGTCGCCGCGGTGGAACGGCCATGACCTTGATGCCGAAAAGCTTTGCCGGGCGCCTTACCGTACTGCTGCTGCTGGCGTTGCTGGTGGCGCAAGGCGCGGCCTTTACGCTGTTCGCCCATGAGCGCCGCGAGGCGTTGCGCCAGGTGCTGCGCGAGACCGTGGTGGCGCGTACCGCGAGCGTCGCCCGCCTGCTGGCCGAGACCCCGCCGCGCGCCCACCACAGGGTGCTCCACGCCGCCAGCAGCCCGCGCCTGCGCTACTGGCTCTCGGCCGAGGCCGCGACGGCACGGCAACCCATTTTCGGGCGCGCGGCCCTGCTGGCCGACGATCTCGCCGAGGCCCTGGGCCTGCCGGCGGAGAGCGTCCGCATCGGTTTCAATGTCAGCCGCTGGCACCGCCGGCACGACACCGACGATGATGATGACCGCGACGGCGGCGATGACGAGCATCGCCAGCCGCGCTGGCTGGTGCTTTCGGTGGCGCTCGCCGGTGGCGGCTGGCTCAATGTAGAGACCGGCTCAGCCCCCGGCGCACCGCCGCTCGGCGCGCCGTTCCTGGTCTCGCTGGTGCTCTCGGGCTTTGCCGTCGCCGGGGTCGGCGTGCTGGC
>CAZVDW010000069.1:0-4482 GCA_964625645.1 uncultured Rhodospirillaceae bacterium | reverse complement strand
AATTGCGCGGCCCTTCGGTGATCGCGCTGCCCACGGTCTGGCGCGGATCGAGGGAGCGGTAGGGGTCCTGGAAGATGATCTGGATGCGGCGGCGGTGGGGTCTCAGCGCGCGCGTCGACAAATGGGCGATATGCTCGCCATGCAGCAGCACTTCGCCCGCGGTCGGCTCGACCAGACGCATGATGCAGCGTGCCACGGTCGACTTGCCCGAGCCCGATTCGCCGACGATGCCGAGCGTCTCGCCACGGCGGATCTCGATATCGACATCGCGTGCCGCATGCACTTCGCGCTGGCGCCGGCGCCGGCCGCCACCGCCATAGACCTTGGTCAGGCGCTTTGTCTGCAGCGCCACGGGCGAAGCGGTGATGGGCTCGCGCGCCGGTGGCTCGAGGCCGGGAACCGCCGCCATCAGCATGCGCGTGTAGTCGTGTTCGGGCGCGGTCAGCAGGCGCTTGGCCTCGCCGCTCTCGACCACGTTGCCGTTCTGCATGACCGCGACGCGGTCGGCAATCTCCGCCACCACGCCGAAATCGTGGGTGATGAAGAGCACACCGGTCTGGCGCTCCACCTGGATGCGCTTTATCAGGGCGAGAATCTGCGCCTGGGTGGTCACGTCGAGGGCGGTGGTCGGCTCGTCGGCGATCAAGAGCGCCGGCTCCAGGACCAGTGCCATGGCGATCATGACGCGCTGGCGCTGGCCACCCGAAAGCTGGTGCGGGTAGGCATGAGCCAGCTTCTCCGGCTCCGGCAAATTGACCGCCACCATGACCTCGAGCACGCGCCCGGCGCGTTGCGGCGCCGACATCTCGGTGTGGGTCGCCAGCACTTCCTCGATCTGCCGGCCGCAGCGCATGACCGGGTTGAGCGCCGACATCGGCTCCTGGAAGATCATCGACATGCGCGCCCCGCGCAGCGCCCGCAGCCGCTTCGCCGTGGCGTCCAGAAGAGATTCGCCGAGCAGCGAGACCTCGCCCGCTACCGGCTCCAGATGCGGGCGTGGCAGCAGGCCCATCACGGCCTGGGCGCAGACCGACTTGCCCGAGCCCGATTCGCCGACCACGCACAGCGTCTCGCCGGCATCGACATGCAGGCTGACGTCCTCGATGGCATGCGGGCGGTCGGCGTCGGCGGGCAGGCTGACGCTGAGGCCGCGGACGTCCAGAACCGCGCTCACATGCGCCTCGCGATGCGCGGGTCGAGGGTGTCGCGCAGGCCATCGCCGAGCACGTTGATGGCAAGCACGGTGAGCGCCAGATAGATGCCGGGGAAGAAGATGATCCAGGGGCTGACCTGGAACAGCGCGCGGCCCTCGGCCATGATGGTGCCCCAGGTCGGCGTCTCGGGCGGGATGCCGGCGCCGAGAAAGCTGAGCAGCGCCTCGGTGATGATGGCCGAGGCGCAGACATAGGTGCCCTGGACGATCAGCGGCGCCACGGTGTTGGGCAGAATGTGGCGCAGCAACATTTTCGGCAGCCGCGTGCCGGCGGTAATCGCTGCCTCCACATAGGGCTCTTCGCGGATGGTCAGCACGACGCTGCGCACGAGGCGCACGACGCGCGGGATCTCGGGAATCGTGATCGCCACCACTACCGTTGTCAGGCTGGCGCCGGCAAGCGCGATCATGGCGATGGCGAGCAGAATGCCGGGGATCGCCATGAGCCCGTCCATCACCCGCATGATCACCGCATCGAGCATGCGCAGATAGCCGGACAAGAGGCCGATGAACAGGCCGATGGTGATGCTCAATGCCATCACACAGAGGCCCACCACGAGTGAGATACGGGCACCGTAGACGGTGCGGGTGTAGAGGTCGCGGCCGTACATGTCGGTGCCGAACCAATGCTCCGCGGCCGGCGGCTTGAGCCGGTTGATCGGGTCCATGGTGGTGACCTCGCCGGTGAACAGCCAGGGCGCGAGCAGTGCCGAGGCGGCCATCAGCGCGATCAGCACCAGGCCGAAGAGGACCCCGGTGTGGCCGCGCATCAGGCGCCAGACGCCTTCCCGGCGGGGCGCGTCCGGCTGGGTCAGCTCGACGGATTTGACGCTCGTGATCAATAGCGGATCCTCGGATCGAAGACCGTATAGAGCAGGTCGACCAGCAGATTGACGATCACGTAGGCGGCGGAGAAGACCAGAATGATGCCCTGGATGACCGGATAATCGCGGCGCAGCACTGCGTCCACGGTCAAACGCCCGAGGCCGGGGATGTTGTAAACGCTTTCGGTCACCACCACGCCGCCGATGAGCAGCGAAAAGCCGATGCCGATGACCGTCACGATGGGCACCGCGGCGTTGGCAAGGGCGTGACGCAACAGCACCAGGCGCTCGTTAAGGCCCTTGGCGCGGGCGGTGCGCACATAGTCCTCGCTGAGGACTTCGAGCACACTGGCGCGGGTGATGCGCGCGATCAGGGCGATGTAGATGACGCTGAGGGTGGCGCTCGGCAGCGCCATGCGGTGCAGGAAGGGCCAGAAGCCGTCGGCGATCGGGGCATAACCCTGGACCGGAAACAGCGAGAGCTTGATCGCCAGCAGCCAGATCAGCCCGTAGCCCAGGACGAAGACGGGGACCGAGAAGCCGAGCACGGCAAAGCCCATGACCAGACGATCGATCCACGAGCCGGCTTTCCATGCCGCCAAGGTGCCGAGCGGCACCGCGACCGCCACCGCCAGTGTCAGCGTGATCAGCGCCAGCGCCAGGGTGGGCTCGAGCCTTTGGCCGATCAGTTTCGCCACGGGCAGGTTGGAGAAGATGGAAATGCCCAGATCGCCGCCCGCCAGGCGCTCGACCCAGGACAGGAACTGGATGTGAATGGGTTGGTCGAGGCCGAGCTTGGCGCGGATACGCTCGATATCCTCGGGGCTGGCATAGTCCCCGGCGATAACCGTTGCCGGGTCGCCGGGGCTCAGGTGCAGCAGGAGGAAGACAAATATCGCCACCACCGCCATCACCGGGATGGTGGCGATTACGCGGCGAAGAACAAAGCCGAGCATTAGACCGGAATCGCTGGCCTACCTATTGCTTGTCTATGTTCCAGAAGAACTGCACCGGCGAGGGGATCATCCCTGTCAGATTGTCGCGATAGGCGACGGGATTGAACCATTTGCCGAAATTGGCGTAGGTGACGATCTCGAAGGCGCGCCGCTGCACCGCCTCGGCCAGGCGCCGCTGCTCGGCGGGATCGGGCTCGCGGGCGAAGGCGTCGCGCAAGCGCTCGATCTCCTCGTCGCAGGGCCAGCCGAACCAGGCGCGCTCGCGGCAGCCGCCGGAGACGCCGATATTGGCCACGGGATTGAGGATGTCGGCGCCGATCCACCAGGTGATGAAGATGTTCCAGCCGCCCTGGTCTACCGGATCCGAGATGGCGCGCCGCGATGTCAGCGTGCTCCAGTCCATCGCCTGCAGCTCCACGTTCACGCCGATCTCGCGCAGCAGCTGCGCCGTCACCAGCGCGGCGCCGTTGTTGATGGGAATGTCGGTCGCCTGCAGGATCACCACCGGCGTGCCGTCATAGCCGGCTTCCTGGACAAGGGCCCGTGCCTTGTCCAGGTCCTGGCTCATCAGGGCCTCGGCGCCGACGTCGCTTTCGAGCGGCGTGCCGCAACCGAAATAGGCCGGGCAGGTGCCGTAATAGGCCGGATTGCCGACCACCGCCTGCAAATAGTCGGACTGGTTGATCATCCACAGCACGGCCTGGCGCATCTGCGGATTGTCGAAGGGCGGCAGCGCGTGGTTGAGGCGCACCCAGCCCTGTTGGCCGAGCTCATCGAGGGTGGCGACGGTGACGCCCGGCGCGCTCTCCATGATCGGCAGCAGGTCGTGCGGCGGCAGCTCGAAATAATCGATCTCGCCCGCCATCAGCGCGTTCATTGCCGTCGCCGCGTCGGGAATGTAGTGCCACTCGACGCGATCGACCTTGGGTCGCTTGCCGCCGGCGGCGAAGCTCGGCGCTTCCGCGCGGGGCACATAGGCCGGATTGCGCACATAGACCACCTTGGCGCCCGGAACCCATTCCTCCGCCACGAACAGGAAAGGCCCCGAGCCGATGATCTCGGGCACCTGCTCGAAGGGATCGGTCTGGGCCAGGCGCTCCGGCATCATGAAGGGCACGTTGGAGCTGATCTTGCCGAGGGATTCCAGCACCAGCCCGTAAGGTGCCGACAGCACCAGCTCGAAGCTGCGGTCGTCGACCGCGCGCAGCTCCGCGGTCGCGTCCATGAGCTTCTGACCCATGCCGTCGCGCGCACCCCAGCGCTTGATCGAGGCGACACAGTCGGCCGCCGTGACGGGCGCGCCATCGTGCCAGAGCAGACCGTCGCGCAGGGTGAACGACCAAGTCAAGCCGTCATCGCTGACCGACCAGCTGTCGACCATCTGCGGCTGCACCTCGAGGTTCTCGTCCAGCGCGAACAGCGTGTCGTAGACCATGTAGCCGTGATTGCGCGTGATATAGGCCGTGGTCCAGATCGGATCGATGTTCTT
>CAZVDW010000068.1:0-3865 GCA_964625645.1 uncultured Rhodospirillaceae bacterium | reverse complement strand
CATCATCAATGACATTCTCGACTTTTCCAAGATCGAGGCCGGCAAGCTGGAGATCGAGAATCTCACGATGTCGGTGACCGACGTGGTCGAGGGCGCCGCGGCAACGTTGGGCGTCAATGCCGCCAACAAGGGCCTGCGTCTGGTCAGCCACGTTCATCCCCGCGTCCCGTCCTTCGTGCTTGGCGACTCTGTACGGCTGCGCCAGATCCTGTTCAATCTGATCGGCAACGCCATCAAGTTCACCGAGAAGGGCGAAGTGGTGGTGAGCGCCGATCTGGTCAAGAACGGCGGCTTGCATATCCGTTTTTCGATTACCGACCAAGGCATCGGCATTTCTGAGGAGGGCCAGGCGAAGCTGTTCCAGGCCTTCAGCCAGGCAGAGTCCACGACCACGCGCAGGTTCGGCGGCACCGGCCTGGGCCTCACCATCTGCCTGCGTCTGACTGAGTTGATGGGCGGCGAGATCGGCGTCGAGAGCAGCCTCGGCGAGGGCGCCACGTTTCACGTCACCCTGCCCTTTGTCGCCACCGAAGAGTGCCGCGGCGAGTCACGCGACATCGACCTTTCCGGCCTCGACGTGCTGGTGGCGAGCCCAGTGAGGCCGAGCGCGAAGCTTGTGCGGACATATTGAGCGCCGCCGGTGCGGCGGTGCAATGCGTGGCGGCAGTGGCCGACGACCCGTCGGCCGACGTGGTGGTGTTGGCCGAATCCGGCGACACCAAAGCGGCATTGGCGCTTGCCGAGCGCTTGGATGCCGCCGAGCCGCGCCTGGTCCTGGCACGGATCCGCCGGACCGAGAAGGGTCCGCTCGACGCGCTCGACAATGTCGTCTTCGTCGATGCCAATCCGATCCGCCGCGACCAGCTGCAGCACGCCGTCGCTGTTGCCGTCGGGCGCGCGAGTCCCGAGATCGAGGCCGATGTCGATGTCGAGGCATTGCCGGCGGACAAAGTGCTGACGCCCGAGGAGGCGCTCTCCCGCGGCGAGTTGATTCTTCTGGCCGAGGACAATTTAACCAACCAGGACGTCATCCGCCGCCAGCTGGCTGCGCTGGGTTACACCTGCGACATCGCCGATGATGGCGAGCTGGCGCTGGCGGCATGGCGCTCGAAACCCTATGCCCTGCTGCTTACCGATTGCCACATGCCCAACATGGACGGCTTCGAGCTGACCGCCGCCATTCGAGCCGACGAGGCCGATGGCCACGAACGCGCGTGCATCATTGCCATCACCGCAAGCGCCCTGGAGAGCGAGGCCGAGCGCTGCTTTGCCGCGGGCATGGACGATTTTCTCTCCAAGCCGGTGGCCATGCCGGCCCTCAAGGCGGCGCTGGCGAAATGGATGCCGGCCGGCGGCGACGGCGCTGTGGCTGTCGTCGAGCCGGTGCCTGCCACGCCGGGAGACGAGGACGCGGTCGTCGACCCCGCTTTCCTGCGCGACAGCTTCGGCGACGATGCCGAGCTCATCGCCGAGATCCTTGGCGACTACGTGGCGCCGGCCCTCGGCATCGTGGGCGAGATCGATGCCGCCTATGGCGAGCATTCGGCGGCCGGCATCGGCGCCGCGGCCCACAAGCTCAAATCGGCCTCGCGCGCCGTCGGCGCCGACAGCCTCGCCGACCTCTGCGAGCGCCTGGAGGCGGCCGGCAAGGCCGAGGATTGGGATAGCATCAATGGTGACTACCCTGCCCTGGCGCCTGCCATGGCGGCGGTCAAGGCGCATATCGAGGCGCTGTGATCGTGCCGCCAGGCTTTGCTGGCGCAAAGGCGCCTAGGCAACCAACTCGATCAACTCGCCGGCAGCGGCTTGCAGTTGGGCGACGATGTCGGCATCCGTCATTTCTCCCTCGTCGCGCAGGCAATCGGCGATGCGCCGGGCGGTCTCGTAGGTTGCCTGCACGATCCTGATGCGGTCGTCGGCCGGCAAGGCGGCGATGAAGGCGATCAGGTCGTCGACATGGGCGACCTCGCTGCCCATGGCCGAATGGGTGCGCATGAAGCGCGAGGCGTCTATGCCCTCGGGGCAGAGCGCCTGCATGGCGTCGACATCCGCCTTCTGCTTCAGCGCCGCGGTGGACTCGAAGCAGTAGGAATAGCCGATGCAGCCGATCGGGTATTCGTCCTCGACAAGGCTGTCGAAGTACTCATTGAGCGGCTCGACGCCTGCGGGAACCAGCCTCTCCAGAATATGCTCCGCCGGCAGGCCGAGCGCCCGCAAGTCCTTGACCACGAGGCGGTCGTGGCCGGTCTCCTCCTTGGCGTGCTGCTCCAGATAGTCCGAGACCTCGGGCCGCTCGATGTCGCGAAAGCGCGCCGCCGCCTTGCGGAAATGTCCCGGCGTGCGCCGCGAGTTGTGATAGGCGCCGACCAGGTTGAAGACATATTTCGGCAGCGTGGCGGCGCTCTCCTGCAGCTCGCAGCCATCCTCGCCGAAGCCCAGCGCGATGGCACCGTTGAGCAGGAGAGCCGTGGTTACCGGCGAACCAGGGCCGGTCATGGGTATTGAGAAGGGCGAAATCTCTCGCAAGTCAATCAAGTCATGAAAAAAAAGTCGTCCATCATCAACACCGACTATCACCTTCGCCGCGGGAACCTCTATCCACTCGATTATTACGCCGGTCATTGCGCCACCCCCTCGTCGATCGGTCAAGATTTGGCCGGCCCTATCACCTACATACCAAACGGTACAGCAGCCATGACCGCCCTAACGGATCCACCTTTCCTGTTCGTCGAGGTGTCCGTTCCTTCCGGCTTCGGCAAGAAAACGAAGACCACCTCATCAGCGGATCGTTTGACATAACCGTTGTTATAATCCTCCATGGTAATGAAGACTGGCTTGTCTGGTTCAAAATCCTGTTTGTGCGTCCCGTTACCCGTCTTGACAATTTTTTGAATCATTTCCTTGACGGTCTTGTAGCTGGTGGACGTCAATGCTTCTTCTACCTGCGCCTGAGTGGTCTCGTCGTTGCCAACTTTGAACCCGTCCCAATAGGCCAGAGCGATTTTCTGCAGATCCTTCGCTAGATCATTGTTCGCAACGTATTCTGTATCTGGCAATCGCACGAGATTGCTTCCGGCTTGCAGCCACACTCCCGCCCCCAGGCTTTCAGCCTTTGCTTGCGTCGCCGCCGCTCCGCCCACGGCCGCTGCTCCAACCACGGCAGCAGCGCCCGCTACAAGCAACCCACGCCGTGACGTCTCTTGTTCGGAAGTACCCTCGCCTTCATTCGCAATCTCGGATTCGTTGCGGCTCATCGTCCCCTCCACTGTTTCTTCTCATTGCCTATGTGCAACCCCCGCACACATAAAACCCAGTAAAATCGTGTGCGATTAGAACACACCTTGTCAAGGTAATTATGATACCGTAACCAAAATCTACGCATTACGGTGTCGATTCTTGCTGCGCACCTGGCATACGTATTGTCTTTAGTCTGTTGATATCTTGTTATAAATCACGTGGAGGAACCGAGTGAGTGATATCTCCGATTGGCTGGGCCGACTTGGGCTTGGTCAATATGCCGAAGTCTTCGAAACCGAGCAGATCGGTCTCGGCGACTTATCCGAGTTGTCGGATACAGACCTTGCGGCCCTGGGTTTGCCAATGGGGCCCAGGCGGCGCGTTTTGCGCGCGGCGCGAGATGTGTCGCTCTCCGATCCTGACACGCCGCCCTCCCCGGCCAAGGCCGCAACCGATGCCGCCTTGCGCGAGCCTGAGTTGCGCCAGATCACTGTTCTGTTCTGCGATCTCGTCGGCTCCACGGGCCTTACCGCACGGCTCGACCCGGAGGATCTGCGCAGCCTGATGAAAGCCTACCAACAGGCCGCTGGCAGCGCCATCGAGCGCTACGAAGGTCATGTGGCGCAAT
>CAZVDW010000067.1:0-1618 GCA_964625645.1 uncultured Rhodospirillaceae bacterium | reverse complement strand
AGGTGCCGCCGCAGGCTCTGCTGGCGGGCTCGCATTTCGAAACCGCGGTCGGCGCGGCCCTCGATCCCGCGCAGCTCATCGGCTTCCTCGAAAGCAACGGCTACCGGCGCGTCGGCACGGTCATGGAGCCCGGCGAATATGCCGTGCGCGGCGGCATTTTTGATCTTTTCGCGCCGGGCGGGGCAGAGCCCGTCCGCCTCGACCTGTTCGGCGACACCGTCGACAGCATCCGCAGCTTCGACCCCTTGAGCCAACGCACCGATGCCGCGCGCGATACTCTGGCCCTGGTGCCTGTCTCGGAAGTGTTCCTCGGCGAGGCGGAGATCGCCCGCTTCCGCACCGGCTATCGCGAGCTGTTCGGCGCGGTGACCCGTGACGATCCGCTCTATGAAGCGATATCCGCCGGCCGCCGCCACCCGGGCATGGAGCATTGGCTGCCGCTGTTCCATGACGGCCTGGAGACGCTGTTCGACTATCTGCCGAGCGCCGCGGTGTTCCTGGAACATCTGGCGGAAGAGGCCCTGGCCCAGCGAGCCGAGCAGATCGCCGACTATTTCGAGGCACGCCTGAGCGCCGGCGAACGCGGCTCGGCGCTGGCCGGCGAGCGCTACAATCCGGTGCCGCCCGAGCGGCTTTATCTCGCCCCGGAGGCCTGGGAGCGAAGCCTGGCGGGGCGCGCCGTGGTGGCCTTCTCGCCCTTCGTCAGCCCGGCCGGCGAGAATGAGGGCGGCATCGATTTCGGCGCCCGCCGCGGCCGCGATTTCGCGCCCGAGCGGCGTCAGGAAGATACCGAGCTGTTCGATGCCGTGCGCGACCATGTCGCGGGTGCGCTGGCGGAGGGGCGCCGGATGGTCCTGGCCTGCACAAGCGCGGGCTCGCGCGACCGCCTCGGCCATTTGCTGGCAGAGCACGGTGTCGAGACCGCGACGACCGTCGATGTCTGGCAGGACATCGAAGCGCTGCCTCCCGCGACCGTGGCGCTGCTCGTGCTGGCGCTCGATCATGGCTTCGTCACGCCGACGCTGGAGGTGCTCGCCGAGCCCGACATTCTCGGCGACCGCCTCGGACGCCCGCGCCGCCGCCGCCGCGCGGCGAACTTCCTCTCCGAGGCGAGCGGCCTCGATGTCGGCGATCTGGTGGTGCATATCGATCATGGCATCGGCCGTTTTAGCGGGCTCGAGACGATTGCCGCCGCCGGTGCGCCCCATGATTGCCTGTTGCTGGTCTATGCCGGCGACGACAAGCTTTACCTGCCGGTCGAGAACATCGAGATGCTGTCGCGTCATGGCCCCGGTGGCAGCGACGACGGCACAGCACTCGACAAGCTCGGCGGTGCCGGTTGGCAGGGCCGCAAGGCACGGCTGAAGAAGCGCCTGCGCGACATGGCCGAGGCGCTGATCCGTGTCGCCGCAGAGCGCATCACCAATGCCGCGCCGAAACTGGAAGTGGCACAAGGGCTGACCGAGGAATTCGCCGCCCGCTTCCCCTATACCGAGACCGAGGACCAGAGCCGCGCCATTGACGAAAGCCTGGCCGGCCTGGCGGCAGACAAGCCGAGCGACCGGCTGATCTGCGGCGATGTCGGCTTCGGCAAGACCGAGATCGCGCTGCGCGCCGC
>CAZVDW010000066.1:0-1951 GCA_964625645.1 uncultured Rhodospirillaceae bacterium | reverse complement strand
ATGCCGTCGGCTATACGCGGCTGATGGCCGACGACGAGCCGGCGACCATGGACGCGCTCGATGCCGCCCGCGCGGTCTTCGTCGAGCATACGCAAGCCAACCAGGGCCGCGTCGTGGATACCGCCGGCGACAGCGTGTTGGCGGTCTTCGAGACCACGGCCGGCGCCGTGCTCGCTGCCGTCGCCATCCAGGCGCGCCTGGCGGCGCTCAACGAGCCCGTGCCCGAGGCTCGCCGCATGCGCTTTCGCGTCGGCCTGCACCTCGGCGACATTCGCGAAAAGGCGGACAACACCGTATTCGGCGACGGCGTCAACATCGCCGCGCGCCTGCAAAGCATCGCCGAGCCCGGCGCCATCATCGTCTCCGACGCCGTGCAAGGGGCCTTGCGCGACAGCCTCGACGTCGCCTTCGCCGACGCCGGCAGCCACGAGGTCAAGAACGTCAGGAACCCGGTGCGCGCCTACCGCGTGCTGGCGGAGGGCGAGGTTGCGCCAGCGCGCCGGCCGATGCGCCCGCGCCGCCTTGTCCTCGCGGGCATGGGCTTTGCGGTGATCCTGGTCGGCGCAGCGCTTTGGCAGCTTCGCGCGCCGCCGCCCGAGGTGGCGACGGCCGAGCCCGGGGCGGAAAGCTCTATCCTCACCCTCCCCAAAGGCCCATCAATTGCTATACTACCGTTCGATACGTTTTCCGAGGACCAGAATATCGAATATTTCGCCGATGGCCTGGCCGAGGATATCACCACGGCGCTGTCGCGGTTTCCGGACCTGTTCGTGATCTCGCGCAATTCCACCTTCCAGTACAAGGGCCAATCCACGGACGTGCGAGAGGTCGGCAGCAATCTCGGCGTGGAATATGTCCTGGAGGGCAGTGTGCGCCTGTCGCCGGGCAGTCTTCGCGTAAACGCCCAGTTGCTCAGTGCCAAGGATGGCGCGCATCTGTGGGCGGAGACCTTCGATCGCGACTTCACCGCCAAAGACCTGTTCGAGATCCAGGACAGCATCACCGAGCAAGTCGTCAGCATCATCGGCGACGCCTGGGGTGTATTGGCGCAGGACCGCCTGGAGCGCGTCCGTGGCCTGGGCACCCAGGACCTCGGTTCCTACGCCTGCGTGGCGCGCGTCCAATCCTATATCCGAACCTTCGCGACAGACGAGCACCTGGCGGTTCGCACGTGCCTGGAAGAAACCGTCGAGAACGATCCGGGCTACGCGAATGCCTGGGCCTGGCTTGCGCGCCTTATTGTCGACGAACACCAGTATTACCAGAACCCGAAGCCCGATTCATTGGACCGCGCATTGCATGCCGCGGAGCGTGCCGTCGCGCTCGACCCGCAAAACGACCAGGCCTATGCCGCCTTGGCCGATGCGCATTTCCACAGGGGCGAAATGGATGCGTTCTTCAGTGCCGCCGAAACAACGCTGAAGCTCAATCCCAACAGCGCGGCGGCGCTGGCGGAAATCGGCTATCAAATCGCCTTTGCGGGAGAGTGGGATCGCGGCATCGCCCTATTGAGAAAGTCGCAGACGCTGAACCCGCGTCATCCCAAGTGGTATTTTCTCGTCACCACGTTCCACTACTACGGCATGGGCCAAGACGAGGAGGCTTTGGCCGAAGCACAAAAAATAGACATGCCCGCATTGTTCCAGATGTACATGATGCTCGGCATGATCTACGGGCAGATGGGCCGAGACGATGAAGCCAAGGCGGCACTCGAGAAACTGGATGCATTGTGGCCCGGCTTTACGATGGATAACGCACGCGACTTCATGGGGCGCTTGATGCCGGACGCCGCGGTCCGCGAGCGAATATTCGACGGCCTGCGCAAGGCCGGCCTGCCGGAAGCGGCGCCAGCCCCCACCCGCCCGGTCATTGCCGTGCTACCGTTCGACAGCATGAGCGAGGATGCGGCGCACCAGTTCTTCGCCGACGGCATTGCCGAGGACATCATCAC
>CAZVDW010000065.1:0-4485 GCA_964625645.1 uncultured Rhodospirillaceae bacterium | reverse complement strand
TGATAAAGCTAAAGTTTTCTCATAAAACGTTAGTTTTTCGATGTATTGTTTATATATATCAACAGCGCGGGAGATGTGTCATGGACCGGAGAGAGGTAGCAAAAATATTCCGCGCCCGTTTGTCGGAAGCGATGCAGCGTTCGGAGATAAATCGCACTGCCCTGGCGCGCAAGGTCGGCATCGACCGCTCCACGCTTTCGCTGTTGCTGTCCGACGATATGGACCGCCTGCCGCGCGCCGATACCGTGGCGGCGCTGGCGTCGACGCTGCAGATCAGCCTCGATTGGCTTCTCGGTCTCAGCCACGAGGCCCGCATCGGCGCCGATATCCTGCTCGAATCGCTGCAGATCGCACCGAGCGGCCCGTCACCGGACGATGAAGGCCTGGCGCGCTGGCACCAGGAAGCGCGCGGTTACAAGATCCGCTACGTGCCGACGACGCTGCCGGACCTGGTCAAGACCGAAGCGGTGATCGAGCATGAATATCGCGATTTCGCCGCCAAATCGGCCGGCCAAATCAAGGTCGTGGCGCAGGATCTGCTGGATTATTCGCACATGCCCGATACCGATATGGAGATCTGCATGTCGACCCAGGCGATCACCGGATTCGCCCGCAAGGAAGGGCTTTGGCAGGCATTGACGGCAAAGGCCAGGCGCCGCCAAATCGACCGGCTGGTCCAGTTAAGCGACGAACTTTACCCCTCGCTGCGCATCTATCTGTTCGATGCACTCACCCATTATTCCGTGCCGCTGACGGTGTTCGGCCCGCTTCGGGCGGTGATCTATCTCGGGCAGATGTATTTCGTTTTCAACACGACCGAGCATATCCGCGTGCTGACCCGGCATTTCGACCAATTGATCCGCGGCGCCGTGGTGCCGGCGGAACAGGTGCCCGACTATCTCCGCTCGCTCGGGAAGGAGATCAAGTAGCGTTTGTCGAGGCTTGCGCCTGGGCTTGCCAAATGACCGAAGCGGAGCTTTGATCCACGTCAAGGCAATGCCCGGGCGCGTTGCCCACTGTTGAACATCTCCAGCTCTATATCGGGTGCCGCGAAGCGCCCCGACCAGCCAACTTCCTACTCAGTGAGGCCTCAGATGTTTCTAGCCACCAAGGACAAGCCGCTCGCCACCTCCATCACCGGCTCTCTTCCCAGGCCGGAATGGTTTACCAGCGGCCTCGAGGGAAGGGCATTCTCGCTCGCCATGGGCGATCGCATCTTCCGCGAGCAATATAATGACGCCGTGGCGATCTCGATCAACGACCAGTGGCGTGCCGGCCTTGACGTCGTCACCGACGGCGACATGCGCTTCGACCTCGATGTCGGCGGGCGCGCCTGGCACGGCTATGTGCACGACCGCATGGGCGGCATGTCGCCGGCCCACCGCGGCACGGCGGACCTGGGACCGCGGCGGCGGGAAAGCACACCGGGCGATATTCTGCATGAGGTTGGCGAAACACGTTTGCCGCCGACATTGATCGGTCCCGCCACTCGAGGCGATTTGGAATATGCCGACATTTGGCGGGTGGCGCAGCGCGTGACGGACAAGCCGGTCAAGCTCGGTAGCTGTTGCGGACAACTCACCGAACTGCTGTTGGACCATGAATATTACACCGACCGGGTAGAGGCGATGACGGCTCTCTCCGTTGCCATGAACGAGGAGTATCATGAACTTGCCGATGCCGGTTGCCCGGTGATCCAGCTCGAGGAGCCGTGCCTGCATTTCAACACCGAAGGCGAACTCGGCATCACACTCGAACAATATGTCGAGGCATTCAATGTCGAGACCGCTGGGCTGCGCGACAAGACCGAGATCTGGTGCCACACCTGCTGGGGCAATCCGTTCGCCCAGAAGATCGAGTCCGGCTATCGCTACGAACCGATCCTCTCCTACATGGACCAGCTCGACGCCGACGTACTGACCTTCGAGACGGCGACGAACGGCGGCGAGGAACTCGCTGAAATAGGCGCCGCGATCGGCAAGGACAAGAAAATATGCCTCGGCGTCATCGATCACCGCACCTTGCAGGTCGAGCGGCCCGATGAGGTCGCCGCACTTATTCGCAAGGCGCTCAAACATATCGAGCCGGAGAGGCTGGTGATCAGCTCGGATTGCGGCTTCGGCCGCCAGGGCATGAGCCGCGTTCACGCCTACTACAAGATGGTCGCGCTTGTGTGGGGCACCAATATCGTGCGCAACGAGCTGGGCCTTGACGAGGCGCCGATACCGGCCGCCGAAGAGCGCTTTTCGCTGACTTAGGAATCACCCACGGGCGCGCCGGTAATCTATTCATGGGAGGCCGAGATTGAAGCGAATACCGGTGGTAAAATTCGACGAGCTGACGGCGGAACAGCGGGCCGCCTATGACGCTATCGGCGCCAGCCGCGACGGCCAGGTGCTCGAGGTCTTCATGGCGCTCATGCACAGCCCCGAGCTGTCGCGCCGGACGCAATATATCGGCGAGTATCTGCGCTATTTCAATTGCCTGGCGCAGAACCTCAGCGAGTTGGCCATTCTCGTCACCGCGCGCCATTGGAATTGCGAATATGCCTGGCACTATCATGTGCCGGACGCGCTCAAAGGTGGCCTGGCGCCCGATATTATCGAAGCGGTGCGCGACGGCCGGCGGCCCGATTTCGAGGACGCGGAAGAAGCGGCGGTCTATGCCTATGTCGACGAGCTACAGGTCAACCGCAAGATCAGCGACGAAACCTACCAACGGGTGCTGGAGCGGCTCGGCAACCAGGCGATCGTCGAGCTGACATCGCTTTCGGGTTACTACACGATGATGGCGATGACGTTAAACGAGCATCGCGTGCCGCTTCCGGCGGGGGCCGAGAAGCAGCTTGAAGGCTAGTCACTGCCGCCCTTTCCTCAGGCGCCGTTTGATATGGATCAAAGACTCCGGCAAGGCGCGAGGGTGGAATCGCCTCGCTTTTAAGGGATTCGTGGCGCCAACGCGCTGCGCAGAGTGGGCTCGGCCAGTTGCCAACCGGCGCTCCGGTATCGATGTCGCAGGTTGCGGAGGCTGATGGCGCTGTTTTCGCCGTAGCAGGCGAAGCTCAGCTTCACTTTTTCCCCGATAAGAAAATATTGCCGCGAGAACTCGGTCTCGAAGCAAAACAGTGGAGATTGGCCCGATGCCCAAGATAACCTTTATCGACCCCAAGGGGACCCATCACGACGTCGATGGAACGCCCGGCGAGACCCTTCTCGATGTCGCGCGGCGCCGCGATATCGACATTGAAGGGGCGTGCGAGGGCGCCATGTCGTGCTCGACCTGCCACGTCATTGTCGAGCGCAAGGCATTCAAGAATCTGCCCAACCCCGACGAAGATGAGGAGGATATACTCGACCTCGCATGGGGGCGCACCCGCACTTCGAGATTGGCATGCCAGGTCACCTTGTCCGATGATATCGACAAGCTGGCGGTAAAAGTACCGACGCAATTTCAATGAACATCCTGAGCGCGACACGCGAACCAAACAGGAGGGCGCCATGACGCACTGGACAGAGATGAATCTGTGGACGATGGACGATATCCCGTGGCAGGACTTCGACCCCTCGCGGGTCGATCCCGATCTCGTCAAACTGGTGAAGGCAGCCAGTCTGGTCGAGAACAACGCCCACATTTATGCCGACTATCTGGGCAATGTCTTTCACCAATATCCCGAGGTTCAGAAACTCACGCGGGTGTGGGCGGGAGAAGAGGTGCGGCACGGCGAAACGCTGGCGCGCTGGGCGACTATGGCGGATCCGGATTTCAATTTCGAGGAAGCGGTCAAGCAGTTCAGAAACAATTTCCAGGTGCCGATCGATCTCTCCGAATCGGTACGTGGTTCGCTGACCGGCGAATTGCTGGCGCGCTGCGTCGTCGAGACCGGCACCAGCTCGCACTATACGGCAATGCGCCACACCACCCAGGAGCCGGTGCTGAGCGAGATCTGCCACCGTCTCGCCGCCGATGAACTGCGCCATTACAGGACCTTCTATGAGGCCTCGAAAGTATTTCTCGCCACGGACAGAATCAGCCTGATCGACAGAATCAAAGTCGTCGGCGGCCGCGTCCTGGAACTCGGCGACGAGGAAATGGCGCATGCCTATTATGCCGCCAATGCCGAGGAGGGCCCGTTCGACGAAAAGCGTCACGGCCAGGCCTATGCGCGGCGCGTTTACGCCATTTACCAGCCGCACGTCACCGAGCGTATCGTCGCGATGCTGTTCAAGATTGTCGGCCTCAAGCCACACGGCATGCTGTGCCGCTTTGTCGGCCGGCGCGCCCACAGCTTCATGCAAGGGCGCGCCCGGCGCTACGCGCGGGCCGGAATTTAATAAGCCCTTCTTCCCCGGCGGGGAAGAAGCATCTGTGTTGTTTGTCAAGGCGGCGTTAGGCTCCAGGTTCGGTCTTCCTTGATCAATGTGTTTATCAGGACGATGAGTTTTCGCATGACGGCGGTGAGAGCTATTTTCGGTTTTTTACCGGCTT
>CAZVDW010000064.1:0-1835 GCA_964625645.1 uncultured Rhodospirillaceae bacterium | reverse complement strand
TTGTCGTCATCGCACCCCCGGCCGCCGGCGGCGACGCGGCCGACATCGCCATCGAGGCCGTGTTGTTCGAGACCGCGCGGCCCTTGATGCTGGCCGGCACGGGCGAATTCAATGCCATCGGCGGCACGGTGCTGGTGGCCTGGAACGGCAGCCGTGAATCCGTGCGTGCCGTGACCGATGCGCTGCCGCTGCTGGGCCGGGCCAAACGCGTGCTTGCCATCGGCGTCGACGAAGGCGGTACCCGGCGCCCGCCGACCGACGCGCTGTGCGACTATCTTGCCCGCCACGGCGTCGCCGCGGAGCCCGTGGCCTTGGCCGGCGGCCGGGGGCCCGTCGCACCCCTATTGCTGGAGAAAGCCGCCGAGATCGGCGCCGACTTGCTGGTCATGGGCGCCTACGGCCACAGCCGCCTGCGCGAGCTCGTGCTCGGCGGCGTCACCCGCCAGGTCCTGGCGGAGGCGACCCTGCCGGTGCTTATGGCGCATTAAGAAACAAACGCTCCGTTGCGATCCTGGCGCCCTCGACCAGGGAGCCGAGCTTGGCCCAGGCGATGTCGGGGTCGACGCTGGGGTGGCGGGCGAAGGTGGCGAAGCCGCAGTCGGCGCTGGCGATGACGCGCTCGCGCCCGACCACCGCGGCGAAGCGCTCGATGCGCTGGGCCACCAGGCGCGGGTGCTCGATATAGTTGGTCGTCGAATCGATGACGCCCGGCACGATGATCTTGTCGTCGGGCAAGGGGGCTTCGGCGAAGACTTCCCATTCGTGCTCGTGGCGCGGGTTGGCGCCCTCGATCGAGATGCCGGCCGGGCGCGCGGCGTAGACCAGGTCGATGATATCGGCCAGGGGCACGTCGTGGTGATGAGGGCCCTCGTAATTGCCCCAGCAGAGATGCAGGCGCATGCGCTCGGGCGGAATGCCGGCGGTCGCGGCGTTGAGCGCCTCGATATGGCGCGCGGCCACCTTGCGGAAGTCCTCGGTGCTCTTGTCGGCATGCACCAGATGCCGGCCCATGCCGAGGTCGGGGCAGTCGAGCTGCAGCATCGCGCCGGAGGCGACGATGGCCTCGTACTCGTCCTTGAGCAGCGGCACCAGGGCGTCGAGATAGGCTTCGTGCGAGGGGTAATACTGGTTCTGCAGGAAGACCGTCACCACGCCGGGCGAGCAGGCACTCAAGAAACCGTCGGTGCAGGCGTGCGCCTTGCGCGCGGCGGCGAAATTGGCGATGTCGCGTTGCAGCGGCTCAGGGTCGCGAAGCGCCAGCGGCGCATCGCAGGCGGCGCCGGCCAGGGTCTTCTCCGTGCCGCCCGCTTCGACCAGGCGCTTGGCATAGGTGAGGTAGTCGAGCAGGTCGCGCGCCGCCGGGCCCTTTGTCGCGCGGCCGCCAAAGCCCGACAGGCGGTCGCTGAGATAGGTGGCGTAGGAGATCTTGGCCATCTCGCCGTCGCCGAGAATGTCGATGCCGAGCGCGGCCTGGCGGGCAACCACATCCTCCACCGCACGCGCCGCGGTCTCGGCGAAGGCGTCGTCGTCCGCCGGCTCGCCGCGGTCGCGGGCATCGAGCAGCGCCAGCATATCGTCGGGCCGTGGCAGGCTGCCGACATGGGTGGTGAGAATTCGCTCGCTCATGGTTTTGCCTCCACGTCATCGAGTGCCGCCACCAGGGCCTGGAAGGGCAGGCCGACGCAATCGTGCCGGCTCTTGTGATCGACCACCGGGGTAAACGCCGACAGCGCGGCCCAGGCACCGTCCGGCACGGCCCCGCCCGCCTTCAACATGGCGGTGACTTGATCCGCCGCTGTGCGCGCAGCCTCCGGCGCCAAACCCGGTGCGGCCTC
>CAZVDW010000063.1:0-2039 GCA_964625645.1 uncultured Rhodospirillaceae bacterium | reverse complement strand
ATGGCGAATCTGGTCGAATTCTCGAAGCGCGGCGCGATCGGCGTCATCACCGTCAACAATCCGCCGGTCAACGCGCTTTCGGTGGGTGTGCCCAAAGGCATTTGCGAGGGCGTCGCGGCGGCCGAGGCCGATGCAGAGGTCAAGGCCATCGTCCTGGTCGGCGGCGGCCGCAGCTTCATTGCCGGGGCCGACATCTCGGAGTTCTTCAATCCGCCGGCCAACCCGACCCATTCGATCTTCGACGTACTCGATGCTCTGGAAGGCTCCGACAAGCTGACCATCGCCGGAATTCACGGCAACGCGCTTGGCGGCGGCCTGGAAGTGGCGCTGTCGTGCCACTACCGCTGCGGCCATGCCAAGGCGAACTATGGCCTGCCCGAGGTCAAGCTCGGCCTGCTGCCCGGCGCCGGCGGCACCCAGCGCCTGCCGCGCCTGATCGGGCCTGAGCGCGCGCTGCCGATGATCGCTTCCGGCAGCTTCGCCGGCGGCGACAAGGCCAAGGCGCTCGGCATCATCGATGCGGTGGTCGAAGGCGATATCACCGCCGCCGCGGTGGCCTATGCCGAGAGCCTGCTGGCCGAGGGCAAGGCGCCGCGCAAGATCCGCGACCTCAAGGCGGCCGCGCCCGCGGATGCGGGTTTCTTCGACGACTTCGCCAAGTCCATCGCGCGCCGCGAGCGCGGCAATCTGGCCCCCTTCAACATCATCGAATGCGTCAAGGCGGCGGTCGAGCTGCCCTTCGACGAGGGCATGAAGCGCGAGCGCGCGCTGTTCGACCAATGCCACAAGTCCGAGCAGGCGCGCGGCATGATCCACATGTTCTTCGCCGAGCGCGCCGCCAACAAGATCCCCGATGTGCCCCGCGACACGCCGACCGTGGACGTGAAAAAGACCGCCATTCTCGGTGCCGGCACCATGGGCGGCGGCATCGCTATGAACTTCCTCAATGCGGGCATTCCCGTGACCATCGTCGAAGCCAGCCAGGAAGCGCTCGACAAGGGCCTCGGCATCATCCGCAAGAACTACGAGAACACCGCCGCCAAGGGCCGCATCACGGCGGAAGATGTCGAGACGCGCATGGGCCTGCTCACGCCCAGCCTCGACTACGGCGATATCGCCGAGGCCGACATGATCATCGAGGCGGTGTTCGAGGAGATGGGCCTGAAGAAGGAGATCTTCGCCAAGATCGATGCCGTGGCCAGGCCCGGCGCGGTGCTGGCGACCAACACCTCGACCCTCGACGTGGACGAGATCGCGGCCTCGACCAGCCGGCCGGAAAGCGTCATCGGCACCCACTTTTTCAGCCCCGCCAATGTCATGCGGCTGCTGGAGAACGTGCGCGGTGAGAAAAGCTCGGCGCAAGCCATCGCCACGGTCATGCAGGTCGGCAAGCGCATCGGCAAGGTGCCGGTGCTGGTCGGCGTCTGCGACGGCTTCGTCGGCAACCGCATGCTGCACCACTATGCGCGCCAGGCCTATCGCATGCTCATCGAGGGCGCCCTGCCCCAGGACGTGGACGGGGCGCTCTACGACTTCGGCCTCGCCATGGGCCCGTTTGCCATGGGCGACCTTGCCGGCCTCGATGTCGGCTGGCGCATCCGCAAGGGCAAGATGGCCGAGCTTGGCCTCAACCGCTCCGACTCCCCCGTCGCCGACGCACTTTGCGAGCGGGGCCGCTACGGCCAGAAGACGAGCGCCGGCTGGTACCGCTACGAGGCCGGCAGCCGCACCCCCATCCCCGACCCCGAGGTGGAAAAGCTGATCGCCGCCCAGTCCGAGGAAGAGGGCATCACCCGGCGCCAGATCGGCGCTGAAGAGATTCTCGAGCGCACCATGTACCAATTGGTCAACGAAGGTGCCAAGATCCTCGAAGAGGGCATCGCCATGCGGGCCAGCGATATCGACGTCATCTACTGCAACGGCTACGGTTTTCCGCGCTATCGCGGCGGGCCGATGTTCCATGCCGACCGCGTCGGCCTCGACAAGGTCTACGACGCGGTCAGCCGCTATCACGACGAGCACGGCGAGGCCTGGCGGCC
>CAZVDW010000062.1:0-2603 GCA_964625645.1 uncultured Rhodospirillaceae bacterium | reverse complement strand
TGGCTGCGCCGCGTGCGCCGGCTGAGCGGCAAGGGATGGAAGGACTTCGCCAACAAGTACAAGGATGAGATCGAGATCATCCGCGAGACCATCGGCGAAATTTCGGCCGAGGCCGGGCTTCCCGTCGGCGAGTTCCGCCGCATCGTGGGCACCGTGCAGAAGGGCGAGCGCGAGGCCGCGAAGGCCAAGAAGGAGATGATCGAGGCCAACCTGCGCCTGGTGATTTCCATCGCCAAGAAGTACACCAACCGCGGCCTGCAGTTCCTCGACCTCATCCAGGAGGGCAACATCGGGCTGATGAAGGCGGTCGACAAGTTCGAGTACCGGCGCGGCTACAAGTTCTCGACCTACGCCACCTGGTGGATTCGCCAGGCCATCACGCGTTCCATCGCCGATCAGGCGCGCACCATCCGCATCCCCGTGCACATGATCGAGACCATCAACAAGCTGGTGCGCACGTCGCGCCAGATGCTGCACGAGATCGGCCGCGAACCGACGCCCGAGGAATTGGCCGAGCGCCTCGGCATGCCGCTCGACAAGGTGCGCAAGGTGCTCAAGATCGCCAAGGAGCCGATCAGCCTGGAGACGCCGATCGGCGACGAGGAAGACAGCCATCTCGGCGATTTCATCGAGGACAAGAACGCCGTGCTGCCGGTCGACGCGGCGATTCAGTCGAATTTGTGCGAAACCACGACGCGGGTGCTGGCCAGCCTGACGGCGCGCGAGGAGCGCGTCCTCAGGATGCGCTTCGGCATCGGCATGAACACCGATCACACGCTCGAAGAGGTCGGCCAGCAATTCTCCGTGACCCGCGAGCGCATTCGCCAAATCGAGGCCAAGGCGCTGAGAAAACTCAAACATCCGAGCCGCTCGCGCAAACTGAGAAGCTTCCTCGATACCTGAGAATACCGAGAAGCAGTGAATTCGCCGTCTCATCGTGCCGGCGCTCTCAGCGACATCACGCGGCGCCAGGCCTATCGCATCGGTATAGCGGACGGCGGCCGCCTGCCGGCGGCGCTCCTGGTCGTCAGCCTGATGGGCTTCGGCTCACTGTGCCGGGAGAGCGGCCTCAGCCTCGATTTCGCCGTCGTGCAGCTGGTCACCATGTGGGCCATGCCCGGGCAAATCGCGTTTGTCGAACTTTATGCGACCGGTAACTCGATGTTCGCCATCGTGTTGGCCGTGGCCATGGCCAATGCGCGCTTCATGCCGATGACGGCGACCCTGATGCCGCTCTTGAGGCCCGGCATGCGCCGGCCGGCCTGGCTCTACGCCATGTCGCATCTGGTGAGTTTTAACGCCTGGGTGTGGGTGCTCAGGCGCTGCCCGCAACTGCCGCCGAGGCGGCGCGCCGCCTATTATATGGGTTTCGTGACGATGACCTTCGCCGCCGGCATGGTCGGAACCCTGGCCGGTTATCTTCTCGCCGGCGTCGTGCCGGGAAACGTGACGCTGGCCATGGTGTTCGTCAATATCATCTATTTTGTTCTCATGCTCGCCGATGCGCGCGGCCTGGCCGCACTTCTGGCGGTGATCGCGGGCGCCGTGGCGGCGCCGTTTCTGCATCTGGCGACGAGCGATTGGGGCCTGTTGTTGAGCGGCCTGATCGGCGGCACCCTGGCCTTCATGGTGGCGCGCCTGTGGCGCCGCATGCGGGGCCAACATGTCTGAGAGCGCCGCCTGGCTCGCCCTGCCGGCGGCGGTCGCCGTCAGCTTCCTGTGGCGCGCCGTCGGCGTCGCCGTCTCCGGGCGAATCGATCCCGATAGCGACGTCTTCCTGTGGGTCCAATGCGTCGCCTACGCCATGCTGGCGGGGCTGGTTTCGCGCATGCTGTTCCTGCCCTCGGGCGCGCTCGCCGAAAGCGAACTCTGGATCCGCCTGGCGGCGGTCGGCATCGGCCTGGCTATATGTTTTGCGCTCAGGCGCAACCTATTGGTCGGCGTATTGGCCGGCGTGGCGGCTTTTTTGGTGCTGCAATATGTCCAGGCGCCCGGCTAGAGCAAATCCCGAGCAGGTGGAATCACCTGCGATGACGCATTTGCTTGCACCCAAAGAGATAGAGCGTGGCGGGTGAGCGCAAGCGAACCTGACATGCTCTAGGCATCTCACTCCGCTCGCGGATCAAACTCGACCCGCACGGAAAACCCGAGCACACGCGCATAGTCTTCGATCGTGGCCAGCCGTGGGGAGATGCCGCTGTTGATACTTTCCAGCCGCGAGATGTTGCTTTTCTTGGTCCCGAGCCGCTCTGCCATCTGCTCCTGGGTTAGCCCGGCCTTTTTGCGCATGGCAATCATCCGGCGCTTCATCTCGAAGGCCGCCGACAGCGCTTCGTATTCCGCTCTGACCTCCGGGTCGCTCAACGCCTTGTCGCGAAATTGTTTCATCGTCGGTCTGTCATTCATCAGATTAAGCTATCATAAATGATAACTTTTATCGATGAGACGATGCACCCGTGCCCTAATACCAACCTGCGCGGTTTGGGACTCATTTAGGGGATTCCCAAACGGGCAAAAGTCTGAATCAATGTGGCGAACGAAAGAGGAGGTTCGCCATGGGTGCGTCGATTGCCTTGCGGGAAGACTTTGATGGTCCTGATTTG
>CAZVDW010000061.1:0-5904 GCA_964625645.1 uncultured Rhodospirillaceae bacterium | reverse complement strand
TCGGTAATTGAGCGGGCAGCCAGGTCCCGTAGCTAAGCCGCAGCGAGGCAAACGAAATATGAATTTCAATCAACTCTTGGAGATGGTCGGCGTTGACCCTGCCCGCACCGTGGTGCTCAGGCACCGGCCAACCGAAAAGAAGCTTCGCCCCTTGATCGCGCGTATGGCCCAAGAGCAGCGGCATTTGTTTGATGCTTGGCAAGGTATTCAAGACAAACGAGTTTCGAGCTCCATCCGTAAGGCGGGATACGTTGCTGCTTTCCTGGCTCTTGAGGGCGATAGCGCCGTTTTCGCCGGGTTATATGATGTCAAGGGGCACAGCAAACTGACCCAGCGGCAGTTTCAAGAAATGCCGGCGGTGCCAACCCTCTTCGAGATGGGAATGGCAAAGCCGAAGTGGGCGGCCATGTATTGGCATGACCTAGCCCTTACTGACCTTCTGGCCCCATTCCGCTTCAGTCTTGCTGTGCGTTGGCCCGGCGGCGGAAGGAATTGGGTACGGTGGGCCAATCGTAACGTGTTCGAGGTGCTTCCTTTGCCGGTTCACGAGTATATCCGCGCCGACATGCCGCGCTGGGACGAGCTTGACCTGAGCTGGGGAGAACTCAAGAATCTCCCACCGTCTTGGCGTAAAAAGCTCGAGGAATGGCGCGGTATTTATTGCATATTCGACACGGCAAGTAAGCAAGCCTATGTGGGCGCTGCCTATGGTGATGCCAATATTATGGGCCGCTGGCTGAACTACGCCAAGACCGGCCATGGTGAAAACGAGAAGCTAAAAGATCTTGATGCCGAGGCCTTCCGCTTCACCATCTTGCAACGCGTCAGCCCTGATATGGACGTCGACGAGGTTCTTGCTTTGGAAGTTTCGTGGAAGCGCCGGCTCCATACACGGGAGGAGCGGCGGGGTCAGAGCGGCGGGGTCAGGTCTTTCATTTTAGCGTTCTGGCATGCGATGGCGGATGAGCCTGCCGCGGCAAGACCGGAGCGCCAAAATGATGGACCTGACCCCGCTGACGCTTATCTCGTTGAGCGCTTCGCGCTTGCCCAAGCCCCCAGCTCTCTCGCTCCCGCATCAAGACCGCAAGAGGGCATGCGGGAGGGAGCGGGGGCAGAGAGGCTTGGTTTCCGCGCAGCGGAAGATGGCGCGGGATGTTCAGGTTTTCGTCTCTTGGCATTCTGGCCTGCGATGGGCCCGCTGCGGCAAACTCGAAACGCTAAAATGAAAGACCTGACCCCGTTGACTTGACCCCGTTGACTGGGAGCGGGCCTGGCGGGAGAGTTGATATCCGGTTACACAACAATAAGTTGGGTGACAGTCACCCACTTATAAGTCGCATATCGGCGTGCTGTCCCCGGCCTCGACTTCAACCGATATGCCAATTGCCATATTCGGCGGGGCGGCCAAATCACAGGGCGCACGGCAAATCTTGGGCTCAGCTCGGGCTTGCTGGCGCTGGACGTTGGGCGCGCTCTCAACGCCCGCGATGTGCTATGCATCGTCACCCGCCCCCGACCGGAGAGCTTCGATGCCCCGCATTCTCGCCGCCGCCGCCTTCGCACTGTTTCTGGCCAGCGCCGCCCATGCCGACATGCCGCCGCCCGCCGTGCCCGAGGCCGTTGGTCTGTCGAGCGAGCGGCTGGGGCGCATTACCTCCACCTTCGAAGCCGAGATCGCCTCCGGCGCGCTGCCGGGGTTGCAGGTGGTGGTGCAGCGGCAGGGACGCGTGGCCTATGCGGAGACCTTCGGGGTGCGATCAGGGAGATAAGTCTCGTGTCCCTGTAATCTGTCCCTGTAATCGGAGATAAGTCTCGTGTCCCTGTAATTGCGTGTCCCTGTAATTGCTGTCCCTGTAATTGCCCCGATTTTGGCTCATCCGGTGGTACTTCAGAAGGTGGTGTCGATGCCCCAGCGATCGAGTTTTTGACTATTGCGAGGGCGGCGCTCGGTATCCGAGTTGCGGAGAGTACGGCTTGAGGCTCGAACAACGTCAGCGTAGCATGCCGCCAGGGAGGACCATTCGTGGCGGACCCACATGCGGACCAGAGGCTGGCCGCGATCCTGGCGGCGGACGTTGCCGGCTATTCCAGGCTCATGGAGGCCGACGAGCGGGCCACCGTGGCCACGCTTGACGCCTATCGAGCGGTATTTCAAGAGCATGTCGCTGCGTGTGGCGGCCGCATCGTCGATACCGCCGGCGATAGCGTGCTGGCCGCCTTCCCGAGCGCGATCGGCGCGGTCGAGGCGGCGACAGCGATCCAAGAGGCGCTTCGCGGCCGCAACGAAGCGCTGCCCGAACAACAGCGCATGCGCTTCCGCATCGGCGTCAACTTGGGCGACGTCATCGAAAAGGAAGACGGCTCGATCTATGGCTCGGGAGTCAACGTTGCCGCGCGCCTCGAAGGCCTGGCCGAACCGGGCGGCATCTGTCTTTCAGGCAGCGCCCATGAGCAGGCCGAAGGCAAGATAGATGCGGGCTTCCAAGACATCGGCGAACACGCGGTCAAGAACATCGCCCGGCCGGTTCGCGCCTATCGGATCGGAGCCGACAGCGCCGACGCCTCGCCACCGGAGAAACCTCTTGCGCTTCCCGACAAGCCATCGATTGCGGTGCTCCCGTTCGACAACCTTTCAGGCGACACGGAGCAGGAATATTTCGCCGACGGCATTGCCGAGGACCTGATCACTGCACTTTCGTGCATCCGCTGGCTTTTCGTGATCGCCCGAAACTCCACCTTCACCTACAAGGGTAAGCCCGTGAAGGTGCAGCAGGTCGCAGAGGAACTCGGCGTCCGCTACGTGCTTGAAGGTAGTGTGCGCCGAGGTGGCAACCGGGTTCGGATTTCCGCCCAACTTATCGAGGCAACCACTGGCAACCACATTTGGGCGCGGCGCTACGACCGTGAGCTCATCGATCTCTTTGACCTCCAGGACGAGATCGCTGGAGCCATCGCGGCGGCGATCGAACCCGAAATTGGCGAAGCGGAACGCGAGCGGGCGCGGCGCAAGCCGCCCGGGAATCTCGATGCCTGGAATACCTATCAGCGCGGCATGAGCCAGTTGTGGCGGATGACATCCAACGACATAGATGAAGCGATTCGAACATTGCAGCGGGCCACGGAACTGGATCCGAATTTTGCACAAGCCTATGCGGGCCTGGGATACTCCCTGTTCCTGAAGGTGGCTTTTGCATACACGAATGCGCCACGGCAAGACTTGGATCAGGCGTTGCAGGCCGCCAGCAACGCCATTGCCTTAGATGAAAAGGAAGCGCTGGGCCACTTCGCATTGGGCAGGACCCAAACCCTAATTGGCGAATTTGATACGGCCATCGCCGAATTGCAGACCGCCGTTGAGCTTAATCCCAATTTGGCGATCGCACATTATGGCCTTGCTTTTGCCCTCACATACGGAGGTGAACCGGAACAGGCGATTCCGATCTTTGACACTGCCATACGGCTGAGCCCGCATGATCCAGCGATATGGACTTTTTATGGTTTCCGTGGCTTAGCGTACTTTTTGCTTCAAGACTATGAAGCGGCCATAATGAATTTTCAGCGGGCGATCCGGCATCCAAGGACTCAACCTTGGCCATATGCGTGGCTAGCATCGGCACTAGCGCAACTCGATCGGTTTGAGGAGGCACGCGCCGCGCTAAAGAAACTCCTGAAGATGCGGCCGGACTACACCCCGGCAGTACAATTGGCTAGTGCATCGCCTCTTGATCCCAAAGCAATGGTGCCCTTGTTTCAGCCCTGGATCGATGGCTTGCGCAAGGCCGGCCTCGACATCGCCGACGAGCCGGCGGATGCGGAATAAAGCCCTCGTCGCGGAATTGCTGTGAGAGCCAAAAACTTCTACATCCGAATCGAAAGTCCGACCAAAGCTATCGTCGCCGCTGCCGCTGATTACTCTGTCGTCGTTGCTTGCTGTGGAACGTCGAGCCCCGCCTTGGTGACGGCCCACTTGGGTGCGCGCCCACCGTCCGCAATGTGCTATTCAACGTCACCCGCCCCCGACCGGAGAGCTTCGATGACCCGCAGACTTGCCGCCGCCGCCTTCGCGCTGTTCTTGGCCAGCGCCGCCCGTGCCGATATGCCGCCTGCCGCCGTGCCGGAGGCGGTCGGCCTGTCGAGTGAGCGGCTGGGGCGCATTACGTCCACCTTCGAGGCCGAGATCGCTTCCGGCGCGCTGCCCGGCGCGCAGGTGCTCATACAGCGGCGTGGGCGCGTGGCCTATGCCGAGACCTTCGGCGTGCGCGATCCCGAGGTCGGGGATGCGCTGGCGGACGATGCCATCTATCGCATCTATTCCATGACCAAGCCCATCGTCAGCGTCGGCCTGATGATGCTGGTCGAGGAAGGCAAGGTGCAGATCGGTGATCCGGTCTCGAAGTGGATCCCCGAGCTCGGCGGCCTGCAGGTGGCGATCTCGCCCGGCGCGGACGCCGCCGACGGCGAGGTCGAGCTGGTGGCGGCCAAGCGCGACATCACCGTGCAGGACCTGCTGCGCCACACCTCGGGCCTGACCTATGGCGTCTTCGGTGACTCCTGGGTCAAGCGCAAGTACAAGGCCGCCGGCATTCATCTCAAGGACCGCAGCACGGGCGCGATGACGGCGGCGCTTGGCGAGCTGCCGCTGATGTACCAGCCGGGCGAGGTCTGGCATTACAGCCGCTCGACCGATGTCATCGGCTATCTCATCGAGGTCGTCAGCGGCCAGTCCCTCGGCGACTATCTGGCCGAGCGCATCTTCGTGCCCCTCGGCATGACCGATACCGGCTTCTTCGTGCCCGCCGATCAGCTCCATCGCGTGGTCGAGCCGCAGGCGGTTCCCGGCACCGACGAGAAGCCGGCCTATCTCGATCCCGCCACCGACCCGGTCTACGAAAGCGGCGGCGGCGGCCTGTTCTCGACGGCGCACGACTACCTGCGCTTCACCAACTTGATGCTCAATGGCGGCGCGCTCGACGGCGTGCGCCTGCTCGGCCCGCGCACGGTCGCCCTGATGACCGCCAACCATCTGGCCGCCGACATGCCGACCTGGCATCCGGGCTACGGCTTCGGGCTCGGCTTTTCCGTGCGCAGCCATGCCGGGCTGTCGGCCTGGCCGGGCACGCCGGGCGAATATTGGTGGGCGGGTTATGCCGGCACCCTGTTCTGGGTCGACCCGGCTGCCGAAATGATCGTGATCTATATGAGCCAACAGACGTATAATCGCCGTCATTACCGCACCATGCTGCGCGATCTGGTCAACCAGGCGATGCTCGACTGAGCGACGACACGGAGGACGAGCCATGTACCGCCCACACGGCGTTATCCCCGCGACATTGTTGGCGTTCGACGACGACTACACCATCGACGAGGCCAGCTCGCGCAAGCATTTGCGCGATTGCGCCCTGGTGCCGGGGGTGACGGCCGCCACCGTCAACGGCCACGCCTCGGAGGTGCACGCCTGCACTTTCGAGGAGCAGCAGCGTATTCTCGAATTCTCTCTCGACGAGGTCGGCGACAAGGTGCCCCTGGTCAACGGCGTCTATGCCGACGGCAGCCACCAGGCGGCACGCATCGCCAAGATGGCGCAAGCCGCGGGGGCGTCGTGCCTGCTGGTCTTTCCGCCCAACTCCATGAGCATGGGCGGCCAGCTGCGCCCGGAGATGGCGCAGGCCCATCTCGAGACCATCGCGGCGGCCACGGACCTGCCGCTGATCCTGTTCCAGTATCCGGCGGCGAGCGGGCTCGGCTATCCCTTCGAGACGTTGATTTCCTTGTTGGAGAGCATTCCCAGCATCGTCGCCATCAAGGACTGGTGCGCCGACCCCATGCTGCACGAAAAGCACAGCCGCAGCCTGCCCAACCTGGCGCGGCCGGTGACCGTGCTGACCACCCACAGCGCCTGGCTGA
>CAZVDW010000060.1:0-3507 GCA_964625645.1 uncultured Rhodospirillaceae bacterium | reverse complement strand
GCTCCCTGTTGGCGATCCTCGGGCTGGCCCTGCTGGGCGGCCTGATTCTCAACTTGATGCCCTGCGTGCTGCCGGTGCTGTCGCTCAAGGTGCTCGGCGCCATCGGCCATGGCGGCGGCGAGCGGCGCCGGGTCTCGCTCGGTTTCCTGGCCTCGGCAGCGGGTATCGTCGCCTCGTTCCTGCTGCTGGCGGCCGCCGCGGTCGCGGTCAAGCTGGCCGGCGGCGCAGTGGGCTGGGGCATCCAGTTCCAGCAGCCGCTGTTCCTGATCTTCCTGGTACTGGTGGTGGGCCTGTTCGCCTTCAACCTCGCGGGCCTGTTCGAGCTGCGCCTGCCGGGCTGGCTCGGCGACCTCGGCCTGGCGGCGGCAAGCCACGCCCGCGGCAGCGGCGGCCTGGCCGGGAACTTCGTCACAGGCGCCTTCGCGACGTTGCTGGCGACGCCCTGCTCGGCGCCTTTCCTCGGCACCGCCATCGGCTTCGCCTTGGCCCGTGGGCCGGCCGAGATATTCGCCATATTCGCCGCCCTCGGCGTCGGCATGGCGGTGCCTTATCTGCTGGTCGCGCTGTTCCCCGGCCTTGCCACCGGGCTGCCGCGGCCGGGCCCCTGGATGGATCGCCTGCGCCGCATTCTGGCGCTGGCCCTGGTGGCGACGGCGGTCTGGCTGCTCTGGGTGCTGGAGGGCGTGTCCGGTCTCTCCGTATCGCTCGCCGTCGCCGCGGCGGTATCGGCTGTCGGCGCGCTTTTCTGGCTGCGCCATGCCAGGCCGGCCACGGCGCGCGCGGCCCTTGGCGCCATGGCGCTGGCACTGGTTTTCGCCTTTGCCGCGCCGAGCTGGCTTTCGACGGCGGGCGGGCGCGCTGGCGGCGAGGAGATGACAGCGGTTGCCTGGCAGCCCTTCGACGTTGCGGCGATCGGCGAGGCCGTGGCGGCCGGCAAGACGGTCTTCGTGGACGTCACCGCCGACTGGTGCGTGACCTGCAAGGTCAACAAACGCCTGGTCATCGCCGACAGCGCGGTGCTCGCCCGCCTGGAGGCGCCGGGCGTGGTCTGCATGCGCGCCGACTGGACCCGGCCGGATGCGGCCATCGCCAGCTATCTGGCCAGCTTCGGGCGCTACGGCATTCCCTTCAACGTGGTCTACGGCCCGGCCAGCCGAGCTGGCCTGGTGCTTCCGGAACTGCTCAGCACCCGCGCGGTACTTGAGGCGCTGGACGCGGCCGGCGACGTATAACCCTACAGAAAATGGGTTTGGGCGCGGTGCGCGGATCGTCTATGACTCATCCCCGACCGGCAGCGGGCCGGCAAGACAGCGAGGGCACATCATGACGATAAAGGTAGGCGATACGGTTCCGTCCATCACGTTGCGGCACATGGCCGCGGACGGCATCAAGGAGGTATCCACCGACCAGCTTCTGGGCGGCAAGAAAGTGGTGCTGTTCGCCCTGCCGGGCGCCTTCACGCCGACCTGTTCGTCGAAGCACGTGCCGGGCTTCATCGAGAATGCCGCGGCCTTGAAGGGCAAGGGCGTCGATACCATTGCCTGCGTCTCGGTGAACGATGCCTTCGTCATGGATGCCTGGGGCAGGGATCTCGGCGCCGGCGATGCGGTGATGATGCTGGCCGACGGCAATGCCGACTTCACGCGCGCCGTGGACCTGACCCTCGACGGCAGCGGCATCGGCTTCGGCGTGCGCTCGCAGCGCTATGCCATGATCGTCGATGACGGCGTGGTCAAGCATATCGCGGTCGAGGACGGCACCGGCCTCGAGGTCTCGGCGGCCGAGAGAATCCTGGCGGAGCTTTAGAAACACACGGGGACAGTTTTATAAAACTGTCCCCTCCGAACTCGGTCGCACCTGATCGACGCCGAGCTGGGCGAGGGTGTCGGCGCGCTCGTTGCCTTCGTCGCCGTTATGGGCCTTGACCCAGAGCCAGGCGATCTCGTGCCTCGCTGCCAGCTCGTCGAGGGTTTGCCAGAGATCGACATTGGCGACCGGCTTGCGGGCCTTGGTGCGCCAACCGTTGGCTTTCCAATTGGCGATCCATTCGCTGATGCCGTTGCGCAGGTATGTGGAGTCGGTATGCAGGCGCACGCGTGAGGGGCGCTTGAGCGCACCAAGGGCCTCGATGGCGGCGGTCAGCTCCATGCGGTTGTTGGTGGTATCGGGCTCGCCGCCGTAAAGCTCCTTCTCGGCCTCGCCATAGCGCAGCACCACGCCCCAGCCGCCGGGTCCCGGATTGCCCGAGCAGGCGCCGTCCGTATAGATCTCGACGATCTCGCCTGCCGCCATTTCAATCGAGCCCGTATTCGCCGGGGCCGGCGACGCCGCGGTGAAAGCGCAGGATACGCAGATATTCCAGCGGATCCTTGGGCGAGACCAGGGCATTAACCGGCGTGTGCAGCCAGTCGTAGAGGCGGGTGAGCAGGAAGCGCACGGCCGCGCCCCGGCAAAGCAGCGGCAGAGCCGTCAGCTCGGCCGGCGAGAAAGGCCGCAGGCTGCGATAGGCGCGCAGCAAATGCCGCGCCTTGGTGACGTTGAAGTCACCGTCGACCTCGAAGCACCAGGCGTTGAGGCAGATGGCGATGTCGTAAGCGAAGAAATCGTTGCAGGCGAAATAGAAGTCGATCAGGCCGCTGAGCGCGCCAGCCTTGAAGAAGACGTTGTCGGGAAAGAGATCAGCGTGGATCACGCCCTGCGGCAGGGCGGCGGGCCAGTCGGCTTCTAGCGTTGCGATCTCGCCGTCGAGCTCTGCCGCCAGCCCCGGCGCCACTTCGTCAGCACGTGGGCGCGAGCGCTCGAAAAGCGGCCTGAAGCCGGAGACGGAGAGATCGTTGGCGCGTTGGCCCGCATAGTCCTGCCCGGCCATGTGAAGGCGTGCCAAGGCCCGGCCCAGCTCCTGGCAATGCTCGGGCCAGATGCGCCTGGGCCAGACCCCGTCGAGAAAGCTCACGATCACCGCCGGCCGCCCCACCAGCTCGCGCAAGGTGGTGCCGTCGCGCGTCGCCAGCGGCGTCGGGCAGGCGATGCCACGGGCCGAGAGATGGCGCATCAGGCCGAGGAAGAACGGCAGGTCGTCGCGCGCCACGCGCTTTTCGTAGAGCGTCAGGATGTAGCGGTCGCGCTCGGTGATGAGCAGGTAGTTCGAGTTCTCGACGCCCTCGGCAATGCCGATCACGGATACCAGCTCGCCGATGTCGTAATCGGCAAGAAAGGCGCGCAGCTCGGCGTCGGCTATGTCGGTGTAGACGGCCACGCCCGCCTTGTACGCCAAAAAGCCCGCTCTGGGGAGGTGTCTGTGTTTGCCTGCCGCCGGCCCTGTGCGATACTCGCCCCGCATTCGCCCGAGGGAACCCAGCCATGCAACGGCACAGTCTTTGGTGTTTGATTCTGCTGCCGCTACTGGCGGCCTGCGAGCCCATGGCGATTTTTTCCGGCGATTCGGTGCGGTTGCCCTGCCCGCAAGTGCGCGTGCTCGCCGAGGGCGAGCGCTATGCCCGCTTCCGC
>CAZVDW010000059.1:0-1515 GCA_964625645.1 uncultured Rhodospirillaceae bacterium | reverse complement strand
ACTCCTCTTCTTCAACCGAAGGCGCGCGCGGTCAGGCCGCCGTCCACCGGCAGACAGACGGCGGTGATATACGCCGCATCGTCGCTGGCCAGGAAGACGGCCGCATTGGCGACGTCCCAGGCGCTGCCCATGCGGCCGGTGGGGCTGGCGGCATGGCGCGCGGCGATGACCTCTTCGGGCGTCTGGTCGGGACTGCGAATCTGGCTCTGCACCAGCGGCGTATCCATCAGCCCGGGGCAGATGGCGTTCACGCGGATGCCGCGCTTGGCATATTGCAACGCCAAGCCCACCGTGAGCTGGTTGACCCCGCCCTTGGCCGCATAGTAGCTGGCATAGTCGTAGCCGGTATAGCGCAAGCCCGCGGCCGACGAGATATTGACGATGGCGCCCTTGCCCTGCTCGAGCATGAGCGGGAGTGCGTGCTTGCAGGCCAGGAAGACGCCGCTGAGATTGAGGTCGAGCTCGCGTTGCCAATCGCTTTGCGACAGCTCCAGCGGGCCGCCCATCGCCGCGTGCCCGACATTGTTGTGCAGGATGTCGATGGCGCCGAAGCGCGCCTTGGTCTCGGCGACGGCGGCGGCGACGGAGGCATTGTCGGTGACGTCGGCGACCAGCGCCATGGCCTCGCCGCCCTCGCCGAGGATGGCGTTGGTGGTCGCTTGCGCCGCGCGCTCGACGATATCGACACAGGCGACGCGGGCGCCGGCCCGGGCCAGCGCGACCGCCGCGGCCTTGCCGTTGCTCCAGCCCGGCCCCGAGGCGCCGGCGCCGAAGACCAGCGCGGCGCGGCCGAGCAGCTTCGCACTGCGCTCGCTGCTCACGCTCTCAGCGCCTTGCGGACCCGACGGTGGCGCGGCATGCTCTCTCCATGGCCAATACGACTATCGTGCACAGTTACGCCCAGCTTAGCGAGCTGTCGATGCATTATGTCAGTGCCGGCGACGCGGGTCTGCCCGTGCTGCTGCTGCATGGCTTTCCCCAGACCTGCTACGAATGGCGCGACGTCATGCCCGGCCTCGCCGCGCGCCACCGCGTCGTCGCGCCCGATCTGCGCGGCCTGGGCCAATCCTCGCGCCCGGCCGCGGGCTATGCCAAGACGCGGGTCGCCGAGGATGTCTGGGAGCTCATGCACGACGTGCTCGGGCATGCGCGCTTTGCCGTGGTCGGCCATGACTGGGGCGGCCCCGTCGCCTATGCCCTGGCGGCGGCCCATCGCGACGCGGTGTCCCACCTTGCCATCCTCGACGTCATGATCCCCGGCGACGGCACGGACCAGTTCTCGACCTCGCAGGGGCGCTGGCATCACGGCTTCCACCGCACCCCCGATCTGCCGGAAGCGCTGATCGCCGGCCGCGAGCGCATCTACATCTCCTGGTTCCTGAAGAATTTCACGGCCCACCCCGGCGCCATATCCGAGGCCGCGATCGACGAATACGCCCGCCGCTACGCCGAGCCCGGGGCGCTGCGCGCGGGCCTCGCCTACTACCGCGCCATCCCCGACGACATCGCCGACAA
>CAZVDW010000058.1:0-2759 GCA_964625645.1 uncultured Rhodospirillaceae bacterium | reverse complement strand
ATGCGCACCGGCGTCAGCTTGGTCTGATGCAACAGCTGGGCGATGTCGTAGACATAATCTGTCAGCTCGTAGGTGCCGCCGATCATCCACTGGGAATCGCCATGGCCGCGCAGGTCGGGCGCGATGATGTGGTAGTCGTCGCGCAAGGCCTGGGCCACCCAGTCCCAGTTGCGGCAGTGGTCGCGCCCACCATGCACCATCAACAGCGGCGGTGCGTCCTCGTTGCCCCAATCGACGTAATGCAGGCGCAGCCGCTGGGAAACGTAACTGTGTGAGGTCGGTCCGGGATTTTGCACCGCCAGCGCTCTCCTCTCAGGCAAATGTCAGGTCGGCGCGCATGGCCATGGCACCATCGGCATCCACCGCCCAGGCCGCGCCGCCGCCAGTGCCGTCGGCCGCGCCTTCCACGGTCAGCGGCCGGCCGGCATAGACCGGGCGCATGGCCCGGAATCGCACACCGGAGAGCGTGCGCTCCGGCGCCTCGCGCGCGACCAGATCGAGCAACAGGCTCGCCGTCAGCGGGCCGTGCACGATCAGGCCATCATAGCCTTCCGTGCCGGTCACATAGGGATGGTCGTAGTGGATGCGGTGGCCGTTGAAAGTCACGGCGGAATAGCGGAACAGCATGACCTCGTCGGGCACCAGCGCGCGTTGCCACTGTTTCTCCGACGGCGGCTTCTGAATCGGCGGCGGCCCGGCATCGGGCGCCGCCGGCGCGCGATAGACGATGTCGTGCCATTCCTCCAGCGCCACGGCCTGGTCCGACAGGTAGCGATGATGAACGGTGACGAAAGCCAGTGCCCCGGCGCGCCCGGTCTTCTCCTCGACCGAGACGATCTCCGACTCGCGGCGCGCCTTGGCACCGATGATCAGGGGGCGATAAAAGGCCAATCTGTTGCCGGCCCACATGCGCCGCGGCAAGGGTACCGGCGGCAGAAACTCGCCGCGCGCCTCGTGACCGTCCGAACCGAGCGCCGACTGCGGCGCGATATCGGGAAAATACAGCCAATGCCAGCCCGGCGGCAGAGCATCGCCCTCGCCGGGTGCGCTTTCGTAATCCAGCGCGGCAGCCATGCCGCGCGCCTGGAAGGGCGCTATCAGGTCCTCGCTGACGCGGGTGCGACCGACCCAATCGGTCAGGGCCTCGCTCATGCTGCAAACTCCTTGCGTATGGCCTTGGAATGCTCGCCCAATTCCGGCACCGGGCGATATGCGGTGTCGTCCGCCAGGTCGATCAGGGCCGGCGCGACCACACCGACCTCGCCGTTCTGCGTCGGGCAGCCGATGGTGCGCAATTGGGGATGCGCCGCCAGGTCCGCCACATCGTTGAGCGCGCCGCAGGCGATGCGCGCCTGGCGCAAGCGATCCATGAGCGCCGCCCGGTCGAAGGTGGCGAAATGCGCTGCGACGATACCGTCCAGCACCTCGCGGTTGGCAACGCGACGCACGGGACTGTCGAAACGCGGGTCGCTGGCCAGATCGGGTTGCTCCAGCACCGCCTCGCACAGCACGCGCCATTCGCGCTCGTTCTGGATCGAGATCAGCACCTGCTTGCCGTCCCTGGTACCGTAGGCGCCATAGGGCGCGACCGAGGGATGCGACAGGCCCGCGCGCGGCGGCGCCGCGCCGCCATGCACCTGGTAGAGATAGGGCACCGACATCCAGTCCGCCATGCCGTCGAACAGGGACACCTGCAGACCACGGCCACGGCCCGTGCGCTCGCGCGCAAACAACGCCCGGTAGATGCCGGCGAGGGCGTTCATGCCCGCCGCGATATCGCACACCGAGACGCCGACGCGGCCCGGCGCCTCGGGAATGCCGGTGACCGAGCACAGCCCCGTCTCGGCCTGCACCAACAGGTCGTAGGCCTTCATGTCCCGGTAGGGACCGTCCTCGCCATAGCCCGAGATATCACAGGTGATGAGCCGTGGATTGGCCTCGCGCATAGCCTCACTGCCAACGCCCGCGCGTGCCGCCGCGCCAGGGGCAAGATTTTGAATATATATATCAGCATTCTTTAATATTCGTTTTAAAACAGAAAGATCATCCGAATTTTTTATGTTTAACGTCAACGATTCCTTGCCGCGATTTAGCCAGACGAAATAGGCGCTTTGGCCATCCACGACATGATCGTAGTTGCGCGCGAAATCGCCTTCGGCGCGCTCGATCTTGATGACCCGGGCACCGGCGTCCGCCAACCGCGACGAGCACAGCGGCGCGGCCACCGCCTGTTCGAGAGCAACGACGAGGATACCGTCGAGAGGGGGCGCTTCGGCCGTCATGGATTGCTCAATAGGACCGCGGCATGCCGAGCACCTTGTGCCCGATATAGGCGAGGATCATGTTGGTGGAAATCGGCGCGATCTGATAGAGCCGCGCCTCGCGATATTTGCGCTCGATATCGTATTCCTCGGCAAAACCGAAACCGCCGTGGGTTTGCAGGCAGGCTTCGGCCGCCGCCCACGACGCTTCCGAGGCAAGCAGCTTCGCCGTATTGGCTTCCGGCCCGCAGGGCTTGCCAGCCTCGAACAGGGCCGCCGCCTTGCGCACCATCATCTCGGCGGCCTGCAATTGCGCCCAGGCGCGCGCAATAGGGAACTGCACACCCTGGTTCTTGCCGATCGGCGCGCCGAAGACCTCGCGCTCGCTGGCATAGGCGCTGGCCTTGTCGATGAAAAAGCGCGCGTCGCCCAGGCTTTCCGAGGAAATCAGGATGCGCTCGGCGTTCATGCCGTCGAGAATGTAGTCGAAGCCGCGCC
>CAZVDW010000057.1:0-5235 GCA_964625645.1 uncultured Rhodospirillaceae bacterium | reverse complement strand
GTCCCATCGCCATTGCCGAACCCCCGGTCAAATCCGAACATCAAAGAATCAGACCAGGCCGCTTGCGTCCAGTGCCGACTTCGTCAACGGGCTGATAGCCCAGCACGTCGGTGTTGAGGCCATAGGCATAGGCCTCGCCCGGGTGGTGGATCAGCGGCAGCTTGGCCAGGCGCTTGACCATGTCGCCGATGGTGCCGGATGTCGGCTCCAGGCCGTCGGATATCCCGGCTTCCTCGTAAATGCTGGTGATCGGCTCCATACCCCAGAAACGATAGGTGATGCCGGCGGTGTGGGTCAGCAGGTCGAGGATGGTGATCTCGCGCCGTGCCGGCTCGGTGGTGTAGCCGGCGGCAGGATCGGCCGGGTCGTTGAGCACCAGCACCTGGGGCTCGGCGAACTCCGGAATGAACTTGGAGACCGGATCGGTCAGCAGCAGCGCCCCTTCCTCGTAAAGCATCATGATCGCGGTGCTGGTCACGGGCTTGGTCATGGAAGCGATGCGGAAGATGGCGTCCTCGCGCATCGACTCACCCGGATTGAGCTCGCCGAAGGTTTCCAGGTAGACGATCTTGTTTTCGGAGGCGATGCCGACGACGGCGCCAGCCAGGCGGCCGGCCTCGATATAGGACTCGATCGCTTCGCCGACACGCGCCAGACGGTGCGAGGACAGGCCCGCCTGCTCAGGCGCCGCGCGCTCCAGATCGGCGGCGAACGTCGAGGCAGCGATAAGGAAGACGGCCGCGCTTGACGGCAGAATTCCGGCGGTAATCCGCTTGAACATGGTTCCTCCCCTGGTGTTTCTGGCGCCGTTGTGTCAGCGCCTAGGATCAGTATGGGTGGAGAAAATTCGGTTGTGCAATTGGAATCTCTACGGCCGCGCCACCATCAGCCAGAAGACCGCGACCAAAGCCAGGAAGGCAGGCCAGCCCAAGGTGAACCAGAGGCGCATGTGGCGGCGATAGGCCTCGGGCAGGGCCGAGCCCTCGCGGGCCGCGGCGGCGGCGAGGCGGCTCATGCGCAATTGCAGGCCGACCACGGGCAGCCAGCAGGCGCCGGCCAGGGCGTAGAGGCCGTAGACCCAGAGCAACCAGGGCTCGGTGAAGCCGTAGCCGACCTCGTAGACCAGCCAGAGGCCGGAGAGCGGCTGGAAGATCACCGCCGGGGTGGTGAACAGCCAGTCGGCGACCACGGCGTGGCGCGTGGCGAAGGCGATCGCCGCGACGTCGCCGCCGCGGTTGGCGCGCCAGACCACGAAAGCGGTGCCGAGCCCGGTGCCGAAGATCAGCGTGGCCGAGAGAATGTGCAGCACCTTGACGATCTCGTAGGCGCTCATCTGTCGTCCTCGATCGCCATCAGGATCAGCGAGGCGACGGCCGCCGGCACGGTCTTGACCAACGGCCCCAGAGGCGCCAGCCAAAGCAGCGGCGCGGCGATGCTGAGCCAGGCGAGATAGCCGAGCGTCGCCAGCACTTGCAGGCCGCAGAACAGGCGCACGCGCCGCCTAAGCAGCAGCGGCAGGCCGAGCGCCACGTCCATCGCCGCCGTCGCCCACAAGGCAATGTCGGCCGCTGCGCCGTCGAAACCCGCCAACGCCAACATGGTTGCGACCTCGGCACGCGGCGCGAAGAACGCCGCAATCACGCCGCTCGTGACCCAAAAGAGGCCGAGCGTGATCCGCAGCAGCGGGCGCAGGAAATAGAGCCTCGCGTGCCAGCGATCCTGGACGTGCGCGGGCGACGCCGCCAGCGCCTCGGCGAAGCCGCGTGGCGTGATGCCGGTGGCGGCAATGAAAGCGTCCGGCGCTGCCGTGTTGCCGTATTCCATCATGCGCAGCGAGGTACTGTTGATGGGCTCGCCACCGAGCACATCGCCGAGGCGTGCGGCCAAGCCGACGATCCCGCGAGGCATTTTCAGCAACGGAACAGGCGCCAGTCCGAGCCAGCCGCGAAAGCCTTTGAGAATCTCCGCTATGGTCATCGGCTTCGGTCCCGAGGCGACGATCTCCTCCCGCGCCGGCGCCTCGAGCAGGCGCACCACGCCGGCCGCGAAGTCGTCCATATGGATGGGCTGAAAGCGCTGATCGCCGTCGCCAACCACGGGGATCGCCAGCGGTAGCGCCGCCATGGCGCGGAACAGCGAGCTGCCGCCATAGGAGCCGGCCGGCGTGTAGACCAGCGACGGCTTGACCACCGTCCAGTCGAGATCGAGGCTCGCGAGATGAAGGTCTGCCGCGTGCTTGCTGTCCGCATAGACCGTGCCGGCCTCGGCATCGGCACCAAGCGCGGATATCTGCACCACCTTGCGCACGCCCGCGGCGAGGCAAGCTTCGAACAGGGCGATGGGCGCCGTCGTGTGCACCGCGTGCGCTACCGCATCGCTCGCCTGCAATATGCCGGCGCAATTGATCACCGCGTCGATGCCGGCCAGGCGCGGCGCCCAGGCCTCGGGTGTCACGTCGCCACGGAAGTCGCAGGCGATGGCCTCGCAGCCGGGAAACATGCTTCGCGCTCGCGCCGGATCGCGTACGGCGCAGACCGAGTCGTGGCCTGTCGCCAGCAGCCGCGCTGCCAGATGGCGGCCGAGAAAGCCCGTGGCACCGGTGAGCAGGACACGCATTATCTCAGCACTCCCAGCTGTCTGTGCCCACCCCGGAGGGCAGGGCCGCATCAGGGGACTCGACCCAGGCGGCGATATCGTCATGCACGATGCCGGCCTGCAAGTCGCGCAGCAGCATGTGATAGCCCGCCGCATAGACGGCGACACGATGCTGGCCGTTGAGCTTGCACAGCATGGCGCGGGTCGGGGCTTGCGGAATGATCTCGTCGCGTCCGCCGTAGAGCACGAGCAGCGGCCGGGTGATTGCCGGCGCGGCGGCGAAGGCCGCATCCATCAGGTTGACCACGCCCCACAGGGCATCGACCCGCGTGCGCTTGATGACCAGCGGGTCGGCGCCAAGCGCCCGCAGCATGGCGATATTGTCCGACGGCGTGATGTCGAGCCCGCGCCCGGTCAGGCGCAATGTCGGCATGCTGTGGGCGACCAGCCACAGGGTGGCCTGGGTCACCCAGCTCATGCTCTCGCGCCCCCACACGGCGGGGCCGACCAGCACGGCGCCCTGGGCGATTTCCGCCCGTCCCTCGGCCAGGGCCGCCATCACCACCGCGCCGCCCATGCTGACGCCGGCAAGGGTCAGCGGCTTGTCGGCATGCCGTGCCGCAACGGCCCGCGCAACCTCGTCGAGGTCGTCGACCAAGGCCGCCACGCCGGGCCAGGTGCCGGGTGCCGGCGCGGCGCCAAAGCCGCGCTGATCGTAGGCATAGACCGCGTAGCCCCTGGCGGTCCAGCGCGCGGCGGGGATGGCGAAGGCATTGCCGTAATCGTTGAAGCCGTGGATGCCGAGCAGGATGCCGCGGGGCTCGCCCTCAGGCAGCCAGACATGCAACGGCAGGCGGGCGCCATCGCTCACGATCACGGCGTCTTCGGCGAGATGGGGCATGGCGTCGCGCGGGCCCACGGCTTGCAGGCGCGGCGCGCAGGCCGCCAGCATCAAGGCAACAAAGAGGGTGGGAGCGCGCATCCGCATGGGCTATAGGGGCCTCGCTGCCTTAGGAGTGTCCAGGCCCATGAGCTTTCTCGATCGCATCGCCGAATGCAATCGTCACGATCCCGCCCTCTATGTGCCTCTGATCATCAGAGGCCGGGCGCTCGGGCGCATTCGCAAGGCATTGCTGCCGATCGCCGGGGTCGGGACGGGCGAGGCGGGGCTGCGCATCGACGACCAGGAGACGCTCGATGCTGCCGCCACGGCCATCATCGAGACCGGCAGGACGCCGCCCGCGCGCGGCGAGCGCTACCGCGTCGGCCCGCGCTTCGACGAGACCTGGCTGACTGTCGAGCGCGCCGCCGTCGAGGCGCTCGGCATCACGGCCTATGGCGTGCACCTGACGGGCTATGTGTGCCGCGCCGACGGCCTGCATGTCTGGGTGCCGCGGCGCACCGCCGACCGGCCGACCTATCCGGGCGAGCTCGACAGCACTGTCGCCGGCGGCCAGCCGGCCGGGCTCGGCGTGCTCGACAATCTGGTCAAGGAGTGCGCCGAGGAGGCGGGCATGGCGGCAGCGCTCGCGCGCAGCGCCACGCCTTGCGGCGTTCTGCGCTATCGCGTCGACGGCGATGTCGGGGTGCGCGACGACGTGATCTTCTGCTACGAGCTCGACTGTGGCGATTTCACGCCCGTGAACCAGGACGGCGAGGTCGAGAATTTCGCGCTCTGGCCCGTGGCCAGGGCGATGGAAGTGGTTGCCGGCACGCGCGATTTCAAGTTCAACTGCGCCCTGGTGCTGATCGACTTTTTCGTCCGCCACGGCCTGATCGCGGCGGACGATGCGGATTACGTCGAGATTTGCGCCGGCCTGCAAGGAGGAAAAACCGATGTCTGAGCTTGAAGTGGGTGCCTCGCACAGCATGCGGGTGACCGTGGACGAGGGCAACACCATCAGCTTTCTCGGCGAAGAGCTGCGCGTCTATGCCACGCCGGCCATGGTGCACGACGTGGAATATTGCTGCCGCGACTGGCTGGCGAAATTCGGCGGGGCCGAGAAGGATTCCGTCGGCGCCCGCGTCGATATCTCTCACCTGGCGCCGACCACCCTGGGCTCATGGGTCGAGATCACCGTCACGGTGGCCGAGATCGCCGGGCCGTTGATCACCTTCGAGGTCGACGTGCGCGATGCCATCGAGCAGGTCGGCAAGGGCATGCACCAGCGCTTCTTCGCGCCGGTCGCCAAGCTCGACGCCCGCCTCAAGGCCAAGGCGGCAGCGCTGGCGGCGCTGCGCTGAGCTGAGCGCCGTCCCCCGCGAGCGGTATGAGTTCGGTGCCAGGTATGAGTTCGGTGCCAGTCACCGAACTAATAGTTGCTTTAATATATATTAATACTATTAAGAGTTCGGTGACTGGCACCGAATTCTGCGGCCGCCGCTTGGCTCAATCGGCCCGAGGTTTCTGCTTGGGCTTCGGGCCTGGCTTGCGCCGTCGAAAGGTGAGGCCCGCACGCGCCTCGAGTTGCTCGACAAAGGATTCAGACCCAAGGGGATGGCCGCCGGTGACGTGCCCGCGCAGGGCCTCGAGCTCGCCCGGCGGCTCTTCGATTGCGAGGTAGCCCTGCCAGTCCGGCACCAGCGCGAGCAGGGGCGCGACATCGACCGCGGCGTCGCTCTGTCCCTGCAAATGCGCGC
>CAZVDW010000056.1:0-3627 GCA_964625645.1 uncultured Rhodospirillaceae bacterium | reverse complement strand
CATGGCCGTGCCCAACTGCGAGTTCTTCGAGTTCTTCCCCTGCACCGGCGCCAACGAATTCGGCCTGGTCGAGGACATCCAGTATGCCGACGGCATGGTGCAGGCGCCGACCAAGCCGGGGCTGGGCTACGAGATCGACTGGGATCTGGTCAAGCGCGAGCACACGGCGACGCTGGAGTAGGGGCGATGGAGCTTCGCTTGCGCCAGGTCTGTCTGGTCGCCCGCGAGCTGGCGCCGGTCGTCGCGCAGCTCAAGGATATCTTTTCGCTCGAGGTCTGCTACGTCGATCCCGCCGTCGGCGAATACGGCCTGGAGAACGCGTTGCTGCCCGTCGGCAGCCAGTTCCTCGAAGTGGTGGCGCCGACGCGGGAGGGCACGGCGGGCGGGCGCTATCTCGAGCGCCGCGGCGGCGACGGCGGCTATATGGTGATCACCCAATGCGCCGACCGGGCCGCGCGAGACGCCCGCATCGCCGAGTTGCAAGCACCCATCGCCAACGAGATGGATTACGGCGATTTCCACGGCCTTCAGCTGCACCCGAAATATACCGGCGGCGCGTTCTTCGAGATCGATTGGAATATCGGCGGCGACGATCCGGACGGCCCCTGGCACCCGGCCGGCCCGGACTGGCAGCGCGCCGGGCGAAGCGCTGTGGTGAGCGCCATCACGGCGGTGGAGCTGCAATCCCCGGACCCGCAGCCGCTCGCAGAGCGATGGTCCGAGATCGCCGGCCTCGACCTCGTGGCAGGCGAACTTGGCCCTGAGATTCCCATGAGCAATGCCGCGGTGCGCTTCGTCGAAGCCCGCGACAGCCGGGGCGAAGGCCTTGGCGGCGTGGACCTGGCGGCAAACGATGCCGAGGCAGCCAAAACCCGAGCCCGCGCGCTCGGCTGCCCGGTGGACAGCCAAACCATCACGGTCTGCGGCACACGCTTCCGGCTCGTTTAGCGCTCTATTTCACCAGCGACGGCAGGAACAGGATAATTTCCGGGAAGACCATGAGCAGGGTCACGACGACCAGGTCCGCGAGCAGGAAATAGATCACGCCCTTGAAGATCTGTGTCGTGGTGACAAGATTGCCGACCACCCCCTTGATGACGAAGACGTTGAGCCCGATCGGCGGCGTGATCATGCCGATCTCGAGGAACTTGGTCAGCACCACACCGAACCATACCAGGCTGAGCCCGGTGTCGTGCAGGATCGGCAGCAGCACGGGAATGGTCAGCAGCATGGCGCCGAGCGGCTCCAGGAACATCCCCAGCACGAGATACATCACGGCGATGCCGATCAGCAGCATGAAGGTATCGGCGCCGAGGTCGATGACCATCTGCGAGAGGAACTGAGAGGCACCCGACAGCGCCAGGAATCGCGTCAGCAGGTTGGCGCCGATGGCGATGACGAAGATCGCCGCCGTGGTCTGGATGGTCTCCATCAGGGCGAGCTTGGCGCCGCCCCAGCTCAAGGCGCGCTTGGCGCCGGCAATGACGAAGGCGAGGAAGGCGCCGACGGCGCCCGCTTCCGTGGGCGTGAAGATGCCGGCAAACAGGCCGCCGAAAACGCCGATGATCAGCAGCAGCACGGGCCAGGTATCGGCCAGCGCAAGCAGCTTCTCTCTCATGCTGGCGCGCTCCTGCACGCGCGGTGCAAGCTCCGGATTGATCGTCGCCCGCACCATGATGACCAGCACATAGGCCAGTGCCGTCAACAGGCCCGCGCCGACGCCGCCGAGGAACAGCTGGGATATGGGCACCTGGGCGAAGATGCCGTAGAGGATGAGCAGGATCGACGGCGGGATCAGGGCGCCGATGGTGCCGGCGACGGCGACCGTGCCCGTGGCCAGGGTCGCATCGTAGCGGTTGCGCATCATCTCCGGCACGGCGATGCGACCCATGGCGGCGGCGCAGGCGACCGAGGAGCCGGTCACGGCGGAGAAGCCGGCGGCACCGAAGACGGTGGCGACAGCAAGCCCGCCGGGCAGGGCGGATAGCCATTTCCGCGCCGCCTCGAAGAGCCCGCGCGTGAGCCCGGCATGGTAGCAGCAGAAGCCCATGAGCAGGAACATGGGCACCGAGGTCAGCGCCCATTTGGCGCCGAAGTCGTAAGGCACGGCCGTCAGAATGCCCCAGGCGGGCTTGAGGCCGACCAGGGTCCAGATGCCGCCGAAGGAAACGGCGACAAGGGCCACGCCGACGGGCATGCGCAGCAGGATCAGGAACAGCAATACGCCGATCCCGACCAGGCCGATCTCGGTCCGGTCCATGCCTGCCCTACTCCATGCCCATATGCTGTTCGTCGAAGGCGTCGTGCTGGGCCTCGCCAAGCCCGCTCTTGGCGCCGGTCACGGTGACGACGATGCGGTAGACGAGCACCGCGACGACCAGGCCGAAGCCGACGGGCAGGAAGAAATACGACGCCCAGATCGGCACTTTCCAATCGACTTCCATCAGAAAGGTGCCGACCCGCATCTTGTCGAGGGCGTCGAGCAGGGTCTGGTAGAACAGAATGCCGAAGACGCCGGCCGAGACCAGCCAGCTGAGCACCGCAAGGATGCGCTGCCAGCGTCGCCGCAGATGTTGCACCAGAATCTCGACCGTGATGTGGGCATCGTTTCGCTCGGCAAGGGCCAGCGGCAGGAAGATGATCGGCAACATGTAGTAATGGGGCACGATGGTCACGGTCGCCGGAATCGGATGGCCGATCCAGCGCAGCGCCACATCGAGGGTGATGTGCAGCATCATCAGCACCACGCCGATGCAGCCGACGAAGGCCAGGATATCGGTCAGTCTGCCGAGCAGGCGGCCCAGACGAAACACCGCGCCTCTCCGCTACATGCCGTGGGTCGCGGCGTCGACCTTGTCCCAGATCTCTGCCTTGTAGAGCGCCGTGACGGCGGCGACGTCGGTGGTGTCGATGGTCGCCAGCAGGCCTTGCCATTTCTCGATCAGGCCCTCGAAGCGGGCGACCCGCTCAGGGGCGTCCTGGATGCCGTAATTGTCCTTGGCCATCTGGTCGAAATTGGCCATGTCCTCGGCCACGAACTGCTCGGTCAGCGCCACCAGCTCAGGCGAGGGATCGAGCACCTGAACGCCATCTTCCGCGGCCTTGCTGTCGAGGATCAAGTCGTTGAAGGCCTGGTATTCGACGGTGGCCAGTGCCGCGCCTTCGGCGGTCAGGTCGAGCATCTGGCGGCGCTGCTCCGCGGTCAGCGAGCGCCAGCTGTCGGTATTGAAGTTGTACTGGTTGCCGTTATAGGTGCCGAGCGGCAGCCGCGTCACAAATTTCGCCACATCCATGAAGTTCCAATTGTAGAGCTCCGTGGCGGGGTGGACGTTGGCGTCGAGCGTGCCGCGGCTGAGCGCGTCGTAGATATCGTTGGCCGACAGCGACATCTTGATGCCGCCGACATATTCGACCCAGCGGCCGAAGGCGGAGAAGGAGCGGATCTTCTTGCCCTGCAGCGATTCGACCGTGGTCATCGGCTCGACGGTCAGCAGCATGTAGGGCGGCATGGCGGTCATGGCGATGAAGACCGAGCCGTTGGCCTCGCTCTCGGCGAGGCATTCCGGGCAAGTGAACATGTATTCCGAGACCACGCCCGTGAGCACGATGCCGTTATGGCCCAGCATG
>CAZVDW010000055.1:0-1529 GCA_964625645.1 uncultured Rhodospirillaceae bacterium | reverse complement strand
AAAGTTCAGCGTCGCCGTGATGAGGCCGATCGCGACCAGGTGGAAGCCCTCGCGGCGCAAGCCGGAAAAGAACTGCGGCCCGACCTTCAATCCGATTGCGAAGATGAACAATTGCAGGAAGATCGTGTCGATCTCGCCCGGCACATCGAACTTCTGCCCGGTTTCGAAATAGACGGCGGCGGAGATCACCAACCCGGCCAGCAACGTGCTGGCCGTCGAGCCGAGCGTGATGATGCCGACCCGGATCCGGCCCAGGAGCGTACCCAGGCCGAGTGCAAGGAACAGCAGCATCAGCGGCTGGCTGTGAAGGAAGTTCAGGATCGCCGTCATCGCCCTCGCTCCATCAGCCGTGATGGAACGTCGCTCTTGCGGAAGAGTTCTTGATCGGGTTCCTGGAAAGATGCTCGATTCCCCGCTTGATGTCTTCGAGCAGCAGGTCCGCCAGGTCTCGGCTAACGCCATGACGGACCAGAATGCGCTGGATCACGGTGTGGTCCCGGTCGGCCGGCAGCGGATAGGACGCAATCTGCCAGCCGCGCATACGGACGCGTTCCGATAGGTCGTAGAGCGTATAACCGTGATCGCCATCCGCCAGCTTGTAGGCGACGGCGGGCAGTCCGTCATGCCCGTCATAGACCAGCTCCAGCGGCTCGATTCCGGCGAGCTCCGCGCCGAGCCATCGTGCCGTATCGGCACAGGCCCGTTGGATGTGGGTGTAGCCTTCGCGTCCCAGGCGCAGGAAATTATAGTACTGCGCGATGATCTCGCCGCCCGGCCGCGAGAAGTTGAGGGCGAAAGTGGGCATGTCGCCGCCGAGATAGTCGACATGGAAAATCAGCTCTTCCGGCAGGTCCTCTTTCGAGGCCCAGAGCGCCCAGCCGACGCCCAAGGGGGCAAGACCGAACTTGTGGCCCGACGCGTTGATCGATCGGACCCGCTCGATGCGAAAATCCCATTCCAACTCGGGCTGAATGAATGGCGCGATGAACCCGCCCGAGGCGGCGTCGACATGAATCGGAATGTCGAGGCCGAGATCGCGCTCGATTCCGTCGAGCTCGCGGGCAAGTGCTGCGACCGGCTCGTAGACGCCCGTGAAAGTCACCCCGAGCGTGGCGACCACGCCGATCGTGTTCTCGTCGCAATACGCGCGCAGATCCGCCGGTTGCAGGCCAAGCGCGTCGCCTTCGAGCGGCACCTCGCGGATCTCGACATCGAAATAGCGCGCGAATTTCTTCCAGCAAATCTGTACCGGGCCGGTGACGATATTCGGCCTGCTGGCGTCCTTGCCCTCGGCCTCGCGCCTCTTGCGCCATTGCCATTTTAGCGCCAGGCCGCCGAGCATCGCCGCCTCGCTCGAGCCGGTCGTCGAGCAGCCGATGGTGTCCCACGATCTCTCCGCGTGCCAAAGATCGGCAAGGATGTGGACGCAGCGATTCTCGATCTCGGCCGTCTGCGGATATTCGTCCTTGTCGATCATGTTCTTGTCGACGGCATCGGTCATCAGCTGTTTGACCTCGTCCTCGACCCAG
>CAZVDW010000054.1:0-4554 GCA_964625645.1 uncultured Rhodospirillaceae bacterium | reverse complement strand
GGTGCCGAGCCCGGGAAAGCTCTTGGGCCAGGCGGTGGCCATCTTCCAGCGCCGCACCCCCTGCGCGATGGCGGGGGCCGGCAGGCTGGCGGCGGCGACGGCACCGCTACCGGCGAGCAGGGCGCGACGGCTGATCTTCGCCGTGCTCATGTTGCGTCCGCGCGGGCACGATTGCGGATGAAGCCGAAATCCGATAGCGGCTGGTAGGCCATGGCGCGCTTGCGGAAGTCGCTCCAGCTCTCATAGATGCGGCGGTTGATGTCGCCTTCGCTGGCGGTCTCCGCATTGACCTGCTCGGAGATGTCGAACATGGCGTCGATGACGTCGTCGGGGAAGTTGCGCACATCGACGTCGTGCTCGCTGGTCAGCACCGGCAGGGTCTCGGTGTTGCGCGCGAAATATTCCGCCGGCACCATCATGTTGGCCTCGTGGCAGGCGACGCGGACGATGGTCTGAAGGTCGCTCGACAGCGCCTGCCAGCGGGTCTCGTTGATCAGCAGCTCGTTGGCGGTGCTGCCCTCGTGGAAGCCGGGGCCGTAATAGTATTTGGCCACCTTGTAGAAGCCCATGGTCAAATCGACCCAGGGCCCGACCCATTCGGCGGCGTCGATCACGCCCGATTGCAGGGCCGGCATGATCTCGCCGCCGGGCATGTTGACGGTGGTGGCGCCGAGGCGGTTGAGCACCTCCGCGGCAAGGCCGGGAATGCGGATCTTGAGGCCGGAGAAATCCTCCAGCGAGTTGATCTCCTTCTGGTACCAGCCGCCCATCTGGGTGCCGGTGTTGCCGCTGAGGAAGCCGCGCACGCCGAACGGCGCATAGAGCTCGTCCCACAGCGCCTGGCCGCCGCCGTAGAGGATCCAGGCATTGTGCTCGCGCACGCTCAGGCCCCCGGGGACGGCACAGAAGAAGGGGATGCTCTTGTTCTTGGCGACCCAGTAATAGGCGGCATCGTGCGAGCAGTCGGCGGTGCCCTCGCGCACGGCATCGAAGGCTTCGAAGGCCGGCACCATCTCGCCGGCGGCGAACAGCTTGATGGTCAGGCGGCCGTCCGACATCACGGTGATGGCATCGGCGAGGGCTTGCGCGGCGGTGCCGGCGCCGGGGAAGTTTCTCGGCCAGGTGGTCAGCATCTTCCATTCGTGCAGGCCGGCATTGACGGCGGGCGCGCTGCCCGGCGCCGCGGGCGTTCCCGCCTCCATCGGCGCGGGCTTGTTGGTGGCCGCCAGATAGGCCGCGCCGCCGGCAATCACGGCGCCGGTCGCGGCGCCGCCGAGAAAATCGCGTCTCTTCATCGCTCCGTCTCCTGGCTCGTATCCTCGGCGCCCGTCAGGCGCACCCATTGCTCGGCGACCAGCCCTTCCAAGGGCTGAAAGCGTGTCTTGTAGGCCATCTTGGGGCTCTCGGCGATCCAATAGCCGAGATAGACATAGGGCAGGCCCAGCTCGCGCGCCCTCTCCACGTGCCAAAGAATGACGTAGGTGCCCGGGCTGGTACGGCTGCGGTCGAGCGCGAAAAACTTGTAGACCCCGGACAAGCCGTCGCTCAGGCGGTCGCTGAGCGAGACCGCGGCAAGTCTCCCGTCGGGCTCGCGGAACTCGACGATATTGGTGTCGACCGGGGTGTCCTCGACCATCGCGCGGTAATCGGTGAAGTCCATCAGCGCCATGTCGCCATCGCCGTGGCGGCCGACTTCGTAAGCGCTGAACAGGGCGAACTGTTCCTCGCTGGCGAGCGGCGGGCAGAGGCTGGCGGTGAGGTTCGCGTTGCGCTGCATGACCCGGCGCAAGGAACGGCTGAGGCGAAAATTCGCCACAGCCACGCGCACGGGCACGCAGGCGTGACAGCCATGGCAGGCCGGGCGGTAGGCAATGGTGTGGCTGCGCCGGAAGCCGGCCTGGCTGAGCAGGTCGTGCAGGCGCGCAGCACCCGGCCCGGTAAGCTCCGTCACCGCCTTCGATTCCATGCGGCTCGGCACATACGGGCAGGGCTGCTCGGCAGTGCCGTAGAAGAAGCGGATGGCGCGCGGGTCGAGGTTCAACATCATCTATCCGGTGGCATGGGGCGCTCAGAGGCCATAATACCACGGCGCGAACAGCGAGAAAGCGGCCCATAAAATCAAGATGAGCGGTGCGCCGACGCGTACATAGTCGCTGAAGCGGTAATGACCCGGTGCCATGACCAGAAGATTGGTCTGGTAGCCGATCGGCGAGGCGAAGGAACAGCTTGCGGCAAAGATCACCGCATAGACGAAGACCGTCGGATCGACTCCGAGCTGATGGGCAATATTAATGGCGATAGGCGTGAACAGCACGGCCGCCGCATTGTTGCTGAGCAGGTTGGTAACCAAGGCGATGAGCCCGAAAAGCGCGGACAGGATGACAGCGGGTCCGTAATCGGCCAGGCCGGCGATGATTTGATGGGCGACATAGGCCGCGGCCCCGGTCACTTCCAGCGCCGCGCCGAGTGCCAGGGTGGCGGCGACGATCATGACCACCGCGCCGTCCACGGCGCGGGTCGCCTGGCGGACGTTGAGGCAACCGGCCAGCAGCATCGCCGCTGCGCCGGTCACGGCCGCGACCACGATCGGCACCGCGCCGGTGGCGGCAGCCACTATCACGCCGGCGAAAATCAGGCCGGCGCGCCGGGCATGGAAGTAGCGCGGCAGGGTTTGCTGCGACCATTCCAGCAGCACGACATCGCGGTTGGCCCTGAGCGAGCGGACATTGGCGGGTTGGCCCTGGATCAACAGCACATCGCCGGCTTCCAGGCGGATCTCGGTCAGGCGTTGGCGGATCATGCGCGAGCGCCGCTGCACGCCGAGCACGATGCAGCCGTGCTGGTAGCGAAAGCCGACATTCTCCAAGGCCCGGCCGCACAAACGCGAAGCCGGCGTCACCATGACCTCGGCCAGCGCCTGTTCGCCGCCTTCCCATGACGCCGCCGCCGCGTCCTCCTGTTCCCACTGGCGGTCGGTGAGGCTCGGATGCAGGGCGCCGGGAAACTTCGCCAGGGCCTCTGTCAGGGCGCCTCGCGTTGCCGCCACCACCACGACATCGCCGGGCTCCAAGGCGATGTCTTCCAGCGGCGGCAGGAAGGCATGCTCGCCCCTTTGCACCATGCGCACGGTGGTGTCGGGCAGGCTGCGGAACATGCCGGCAACGGGCCTTTCGCCGATCAGCGAGGAGCCGTCGGCAACCTCGATCTGGGCAATGAACTGGCGGCCGGCGCCGGTCAGCTGCCCTGCCATGTCGGCGCGGTCCGGCAACAGCCGCGGCGCCACGACGATGACGTAGACCAGGCCACAGGCGGCCAGTACCGAACCCGGCACAATGAAATCCAGGAAGCCGATGCGCTCGAGCCCCATCTCCTGCGCGACGCCGGCCACCAGCAGGTTGGTCGAGCTGCCGATCAGCGTCGTCATGCCGCCGAGGATCGAGGCAAAGCTCAAGGGGATCAGCAGGCGGCTTGCGGATAGCCGCAGCCGCCCGGCCAGCGCCGTCATGATGGGGATGAAGATGACCACGACGGGCGTGTTGTTGAGCACGCTCGAGAGCACGGCCACGGGCACCAGGCTGATCAGCAGGGCGATGGCGGCACTGCCGCCGCTGGCCTGGTGCAGGGAGGTGGCGACGCCGTCCAGCGCGCCGGTCTGGATCAGGGCCTGGCCGACCACGAGCAGAGCAATGACGGTGATCAGGCCGGGATTGGCGAAGCCTTGCAGCAGGCGCGTCGCCCCGAGCAGGTTCTCGCCCTCCGGAGAGGAAAGCGGCGCCACCGAGAACAACACCATCAGGGCCGCCAAAAGCAGCGTTGCGGTCGCAATCATGGGGATGCGCTCCAGCATCAGCGCAGTGATGGTCACCGGCACCAGGGCCAGCACCGCCCACATCTGCCAGTAATGGCCGGCGATCAGGCTTTCCATAATCGCGCTTGCTGTCTAGTCGCCCGCAGGCGGGTCGAGCAAGCGCGCCTTGAGGGTGGCGGGCAAAGGCTCGGCACGACCGCTCTTGCGTCCGACGCGCACCAACACCGCATCGCCGCAGCCATAACAGGTGCCGTCGACAAAAATGGCCTCGGCCAGGCGCAGCGACGACCGCCCGATGCGCAACACCCGCACGCCGGTGCGCACCTCGCCGGGGTAGTGCATCTCGGCCAGGAAGTCGATCGACAGGTGGGCGATGACGAAATCATCCGCATCAAGCTCGCCTTCGCCGACGCCAAGGTCGTTCATGAAGGCGATGCGCCCGGATTCGAAAAACCGCGCGAAAACCACGTTATTGATATGGCCGAGGGAATCGCAATCCCCCCAGCGCAATATGTCGCGCTTCCAATAGGGATAGGCGGCGGGGTCCTTGCGGTCGAAATCCTCGCCCGCGTCATGCTGCGGTGTACTGTCCGGCATGGCCGCCATTGTGCGCAGGCCGGCCCCACTTGCCAAGGGCCGAAAGCGCTGTCGCATAATTAACTCATTAATTTAGATTTTATATTTAAGAGTTTGATAATATTAATTATTTTCAGAATCTTGATGAAACGTCCTCGGGCACGGTGACC
>CAZVDW010000053.1:0-5429 GCA_964625645.1 uncultured Rhodospirillaceae bacterium | reverse complement strand
CGCGAGCTGCTGACCTTCGAGCCCGAGAGCAAGGGCACCGATATCGGCGGTGCGATGGGGTACCTCCACACGGTAACGCACCGGCGCTCCGTGGTTTTTGTCATTTCCGATTTCTTCGGCGATTCGTTCGACAAGCCGCTGCGCCTGCTGCATCGGCGCCATGACGTCATACCCGTCTGCCTTATCGACCGCCGTGACATGGAGCTTCCTGCGGTCGGCTTTGTGCGTCTGCACGACCTCGAAAGCGGCCAGGAAGTTCTGGTGGATACCGACAGCGCGGCGGTGCGAGCGCACTTTGCTGAGTCCCGGCGCAAGGCGGCTCAGGACAGAAAGCGGATGTTCCGCTCGATGGGCCTCGATTCGATCGATGTGCACACGGACGAGACCTATGTCGGCCCGCTGATGCGCTTCTTCCGCAGACGCGAGCGCCGTCTCGGGGAAGGCCGATGACCGAGCCCGTGTCTGGGGGGAACCGGTCAGCATGAGGCTGGAGAGCCCGTTCATGCTGTTGCTGTTGTTCCTGGTGCCGCTGCTGTTCCATTTTTCACGGCGCTTTGGACGGCAGGCGACGGTCGATTATCCGACGGTGGGCGAGCTTGCCTGGCTGACCCCGACATTCATGACGCGCCTGCGCATTGCGCTACCCTATCTGCGACTGTTGGCGCTCATTCTCTGTATCGTCGCCTTGGCGCGGCCGCAGTGGGGGCAACAGGTCACGCGGATCTATCGCGACGGCATCGGCATCGTCATGGTGGTCGATATTTCCAGCAGCATGGCGGCGCTCGATCTGCAGATCGGCGACGAGCCGGCAAACCGCCTCGAGGTGGTGAAGGAAACCTTTCGCGCCTTCGTCGCCGGCGAGGAGGCCGCGGCCGCGAGCGGTGACGAAACGATTCCCTCCGGCCGCGAGGGCGATATGATCGGCATGGTCACATTCGCCCGCTTCAGCGACAATTTGAGCCCGCTCACGCTCGACCATGACGCTCTGCTCGGCGCGTTGGAAGAAGTCACCATCGTGCAATTGCCCGAGGAGGACGGCACCGCCATCGGCGATGCTATGATCATGGGTGCCGAGGTTCTGCAGCGCGCCGGGGGCAAGAGCAAGGTCATGCTGCTATTGACCGACGGCAGCAACAACGCCGGCAATACCGACCCCGTCGAGGCGGCGGTGGCGGCCAATGCCTTAGGCGTCAAGGTCTACACCATCGGCACGGGCACGCGCGGCACCGCGATGACACCGATACGCGACAGCGATGATGCCGAGCCGCGGCTGGCGCCGGTGCAGGTGTTCATCGACGAGCATACGCTGACCCAGATGGCGACGACCACCGGCGGGCAGTATTTCCGCGCCACCGATGGCGAGGCCCTGCGCGAGATCTACGCCGAGATCGATCGCTTGGAGAAGACCACCAATATTGCCGAACAATATCAGCGCTACTTGGAGGGCTATCCCTTCCTCGTCTTCGCGGCCCTGGCCCTGTTGGTGTTCGAGGGCGTGTTGGTCAACACGCGTCTGCGGGCTCTGCCATGATGCTCGGCCATGCCGAGCTCGCCGCCCTGCTGCTGCTGGTGCCGGTCCTGGCGGGCTTCTACCTGTGGGGATTCCGGCGCCGGCGGCAGGCCCTTTCGGCCTTCGTCGCCCTGACCGTGGCGCCGCGTCTGGTAGGCAGTTATAGCTGGACCAGGCGCGCCGCGAAGGCGGCGTGCTTCGTCGCGGCGGTGGGCTTTCTCGCCTTTGCCCTCATGCAGCCCCAGTGGGGCAAGGATCTCGAGGATACCTCGCGCCGTGGCCGTGATATTTTCATATTGCTCGATGTCAGCCTGAGCATGCTGGCGGAGGATTCCGACCCCAACCGCCTGGAAGCGGCCAAGGCGGGCATCGTCTCCTTTGTCGATGCCATGCGCCAGTTCGGCGGCAACCGGCTGGCCTTGGTCAGCTTCGCCGGTCGCGCCAGCCTGCAAAGCCCGCTCACCCTCGACTACGATTTCTTTCTCACTCGCCTGGCCCTGGTAAGCCCCGAAAGCGTGGACCGCCGGGGCAGTTCGCTCGGCAGCGCCATCCAGAAGACGCTGTACGGCTTTGGTGCGATCGACCCCACCTACACGGACATCATCATCGTCAGCGATGGCGAGGATCACGGCAGCGCTCCGATCGACGCCGCCAAGACGGCTGCCGACGAGGGGGTCGGCGTGTATACCGTCGGCGTGGGGGATGCGAGCGAGGGCGCGCGCATCCCCATCGAGAGCAGCAGCGGTCAACGCAGCTATCTGCGTTTTGAAGGCGAGGACGTGGTCTCTGTGATGAAGGAAATGGTGCTGCGGGACATGGCGCGTCTCGGTGGTGGCGCCTATGTGCGGGCGCGAACCGATCCGGTTGATTTCTTCAGGCTTTACGAGGACCATATCGAAGGCAAGGCGCAACGCGATTTGGAAGCCTCGGCAAGTGAGGCCTTGATACATCGCTATCATTGGTTCGTAATATTGGCGGTCATGTTCCTGGCGCTGGAAATGGTAATCAGAGAGCGACCGACGCCGGTCGAGGAGGCTTGATCCATGCGAGTAGCGATTTCTCTCATTGCCGCTCTGTTGTGGTTGCCGTCATCTGTAACTGCTCAGGGGATCGATATCGACTCGCCCTACGATGCCGTGCCTCTGGCCAATCAGGCGTTCGAAGAGGAGCGGTATCGCGATGCGGCCGACCTCTACGCCATTGCATTGGCGGACCTGCCGGATTCGCCGGAGCTGCATTTCAATCAGGGCAGCACCTATTTCAAGCTGGGAGACTTGGCCCAGGCGACCGCGGAATACATGCGCGCGCTGGAAACCGATTCGCGCCCATTCGCTGCGCAGATCTATTACAATCTGGGCAATGTGCATTACCAACGCACTATCAATGCCATGCGAACGTTTCGTGATGCAGTGGCGCCGCTGCGCGAGGCGATGCAGAGCTATCGCGATGCCCTGGCGCTGAATCCGGACCTGGTCGATGCCATGTACAATTTGGAGCTCGCCGATCGCCTGTTCGACGAGCTGTCCAAGCAAAGGGTGGAGCAACAGGCCAGCCCGCGCATTCGTGAGCAATCGACATCGGCCAGCCAAGGCCAGGTTTTCGAAGAGGAGGCAGGTGACAAGCCCTCCGAAAGCCAGGATGAGGAGGCGGACGCCGGCAGCGATTCGGCGGGCGAGCAGGGCGAGGCGGCGCCCCAGGGCCAGCCGCCGGACGACCAGGGTGCCCAGGCCGATCCCGATGGCGCGCAGCGCGACATGTCGGCCGAAGAGGCGCAGGAGATGGTCGATCTCGTGCGTGACAAGGCGCGCGCCGCCGAAGCCATGCGTCAGCAATGGCGCCAGGCGCGCATGCGCGACTCCGCGGCGGAGAAGCCTTGGTAAGCGTTCTAGCTGCCGGCTCGGACCTCGGAAAGAAAGGTCTGCACCTCCCGGTGTAGGGCGTCGGCCTCTGCCAACATATCCTTCGTCGCCAGTGCCACGGCTGTCGCAGCTTCGCCGTTTTCACCGGCTGCCTGGCGAACCCCGACGATATCTTCCTTGACCCGGTCTGTATCGAGCGCGGCGTCCCGGGCGCTGCGGCTGATCTCGCTCGTGGCAGTGGATTGCTCGCCGACCGACGCGGCGATGGCTGTCGAGATATCGCGAATGCCCTGATTGCTTTTCACAATATCGCGAATGCCGATGGAGGCGTCGTTCGTGGCGCCCTGAATATTGGCAACTTGTGCGGATATGTCTTCCGTAGCGCGGCTGGTCTGCATCGCCAAGGCTTTTACGCTCTCGGCGACCACCGCGAAGCCCCGGCCGGCATCGCCCGCGCGGGCCGCTTCGATGGTTGCGTTCAAGGCCAACAAATTGGTTTGGCTGGCGATCTCGCTGATCAGGGCCACCACCTCGCCCACGCGCTGCGAGGCCTCGACCAAGCCTGAGACGGACGTGTTGGCGGCGTCAGCTTTGCTCGCGGCGTCCTGCGCCATGTCCGCCGATTCGTTGCCCCGTTCGCTGATGACGCCAATCGATGCGGCCATTTCCTCTGATGCCGCTGCCACAGATTGCACGTTCGTTGCAGCGCCCTCGGTCGCTTGGTCGACGCGTTCCACGCGCTTGGTCGTGTCGTCGGCCATGCTCGCCATCGATTGCGCGGCATCCCGCATCTCTTCGCAGGCGGTGCTGACATTGTTCACCACCGCCAACACAGTGCGCTCGAAATGATCGGCAAGATCGAGCATACGCTGCTTTTGCGCTTGTTCCGTTTCCCTCTCCCGCTGCTTCGCCGTCATTTGCTCCTCATGCATCGCGTCCATCTTGATCGCGTCTTCCATGAAGACCTGAACGGCTTTCGCCATCGATCCGACCTCGTCGCGGCGCGCCGTCGAGGGGATAACAACACGTCGGTCGCCCGAGGCGAGGCGTGTGGTCGTGTCCGTCAGCCCCTTGATCGGCTTAGCAAGACCGTACCGGGCAAAGAGGAATGCGCCGACCGACAAGGCAAGTACCACAAGAATATCGATGATCAGGGCAAGATCGCTGGTCCAGCGCTGTTGCTCGGCGGCCCCGTCACGAATGCGCTGCTCTAGGTTTGCTTGAAGGCCCGCCACCAGCGCTGTTGTGCCATTGGCGATCTCCGCCAGCCGCGTAACCGTGTCATTCAGCACACGGATATAGGCAGACTCCTCGAAGACAAAGTTGGCGCGGGCGGCGGACAGGTCGCCGTCGCCGATCAGGGCGGCCGTGCGCGTGCTGGACGCCGCCACCATACCCAACAGGCGTGGCACGTTCGCCGCAGTCCGCTCCAGAAACGCTATATGCCGCCTGAGCTCCGCTTCATCTGCGTCAGCGGCTTTGCCGCCCGCCTCGCCGAACTGATCCGATATCGCTTCGATGAGACGGGCAAAGGCCGCAACGACCGGTGCCGTGGAGCTGTCGGCAGCGTCCAGCGCAAGCTTGGCGGCGGCAAGATCCCTCTCTGTTCCCGTCAACAAGGCCTTCTGCTGTCTGGCGGAAAATTCGCCGACCGCCACCATCATCGTGCGGATGTTGGTGGCGACGGCCGTCGTCGTATCTGCCAGAGCGTGACCGTCCTGCTGCGCCTGGGCCATGGATTGGAATGCGGAATCGGCGGCATCCGAACCTTCGAACAGCAGGGTGACATTTGCGCCGCCAAGCAGAATCAACGGAACGATGGTCAACAGCGCTATCTTGGCCTGGACGCTTCTATACCAGACAGGGCCATCCTGATCACTTGTAGGTCTTGCAGCAATTTGGTCCGATAACTCAGAAAATCGTTGTCCGTACATGCGAGTTACCTGATTCATGGTCTATGCCTTTGAGCTATCGTTCCCGTCAGTGCTGCGTCATCGCTCCCTTGAGATCGGAGATCGCAAGCTCGACCTCATCGTAGACATCGGCGGCGGTTTTTCCGG
>CAZVDW010000052.1:0-1619 GCA_964625645.1 uncultured Rhodospirillaceae bacterium | reverse complement strand
GCGGTCGGCGCCATTCTCACCGCCGCCGCCAGCCCCGGTGCCGCTTCGCGCATCGGATTGGAGCCGTTTTATTTCGTCCGCCATCAATTTGCCTTCATGGTCCCGGCGCTGCTGGTCATGCTCGCGGTCTCGATGTTGTCGCCGCGCGGCGTGCGCCGCATGGCGGTGCTGATCCTCGGCGCCGGACTGGCCCTGGTCGCCGCCACCCATTTCACCGGTGTCGAGGTCAAGGGCGCCAGCCGCTGGCTGTCGCTCGGCGGTTTCACCTTCCAGCCGTCGGAATTCGTCAAGCCCTGCTTCGCCGTCGTCGCCGCCTGGATGTTCGCCGAATATCGCCAGGCGGAAAATTTTCCCGGCCGCGCCATCGCCAGCGCGCTGCTCCTCATCGTCGTCGCGCTGCTGCTGCTGCAACCCGATTTCGGCATGGCCGTGACGGTAACCGCCGTGTGGTTCGTGCAGTTTTTCCTCGCCGGTCTGTCGCTGTGGTGGGTCGGCCTCTCGCTGGCCCTGACGCTCGGCCTGGTGACGGCGGCCTATGGCATCTTCCCCCATGTCGCCAAGCGCATCGATCTTTTCATCGACCCCTCCTCGGGCGATTCCTATCAGGTGACGACCTCTCTCAAGGCTTTTCAGCAGGGCGGGTTGTTGGGCAAGGGTCCGGGCGAAGGCGTCGTCAAAGGCTATCTGCCGGACGCCCATACCGATTTCATTTTTGCCGTCGCCGCCGAGGAGTTCGGCATGCTGGCGGCGCTGGCCATCGTCGGCCTGTTCTCTTTCATCGTGCTGCGCGGCCTGACGCGCGTGGTGCGCGAGGCGGATCTGTTCGTCCTCCTGGCGGTCGCCGGGCTGCTCACCCAGTTCGGCCTGCAGGCGCTGATCAATATGGGCGTCACCGTCCAATTGCTGCCCGCCAAGGGCATGACGCTGCCCTTCGTCAGCTATGGCGGCTCGTCGCTGATCGCCAGCGCGCTCGGCATGGGCATGATGCTGGCGCTGACCCGAAGCGGTTATCGCAACGAGGTTTCACCGGCATGAACGCCGCCGCCCAACAGGCGCCTATCGTGCTCGCCGCCGGCGGCACCGGCGGCCATGTCTTCCCGGCCCAGGCGGTGGCACTGGAGCTCGAAGCGCGCGACCGCCGCCTGGTCGTGGTTACCGACAGCCGCGGTGTCGCCTTCGGCGAGGCGCTGGCGCATATCGAAAGCCACAGGATTCAGGCCGGCACACCGTTGGCGCGCGGGCCCATCGCGCGCGGCCTCGGTATCGTCAAATTGCTGATCGGCGTGCGCGAGGCGGGCCGCCTGTTGCGCCGCCTCGAGCCCGCCGCCGTCATCGGCTTCGGCGGCTACCCCTCGGTGCCGACCATGATCGCCGCCAGCCGCGCCGGCGTGGCGACGGCGATTCACGAACAGAATGCCTTGCTCGGACGCGCCAACCGCCTGCTTGCCTCGCGCGTCCTGCGCATCGCCACCTCGTTCGAGCATACCGGCGGCATCTCGGATGGCGACGGTTTCAAGATCGCGGTTACCGGCAATCCGGTTCGCCCCGCCATCGCGGCGCTGGCAATGCGCGACTATCCGGTGCCGGATCATGACGGCGCGCTGCGCCTTCTCGTCATC
>CAZVDW010000051.1:0-4834 GCA_964625645.1 uncultured Rhodospirillaceae bacterium | reverse complement strand
CAATTCGTCCTTGCTGAAATTGCGCTCCAGCCAAAAGGCCAACAACAATTCCTGGACCTTGCGCTTGAGGCTGCGCTCGGAGGTGAGAAAAACATTCTTGGCGATTTGCTGGGTCAGCGTGCTGCCACCCTGGACCAGCCTGCCGGCGCGCAAATTGACAGTGATCGCACGCGCCAGGCCGATCGGATCGAGGCCGAAATGATCGTAGAAACGCCTGTCCTCGACCGCCACGACGGCATCGACGAGGGCTTGGGGCAAGGCGTTTCGCGGCACGTGGCGGCCATAGACGTCGCCGCGCGTGGCCAGCACGGTGCCGTCGGCCGCGGTGATCGTGATCCCGGCCGAGCGCGCGCGCGAGCCGAGGTCCGATATGTCGGGAAGATCGGTGGCATACCAGGCAACCAGGCCGGATACGGCAATGAACAGCCAGATCCCCGCCACGGCCAGCCAGTATAGCCCGCGCTTGAGCAGGCGCAGCCAAAGCCGCGGCGGCCGCTTCGCCGCTTTTGCCGTTCGGGCCCGCCCGGCAGGCTTGCGGCGCTTTGCCGATTTGGGCTTTGCGGTCTTTTTCTTCTTGGTTGCCTTTGCCACCACGACTCACACGTCGAGATTGGCGACGTCGAGCGCGTGCTCCTGGATGAAGTTGCGGCGTGGCTCGACGAGATCGCCCATCAGCGTCGAGAACAGATCGTCGGCATCGTCGGCGTGGTCGACGCGAACCTGCAACAGCGTCCTGGCGGCGGGATCGAGCGTGGTTTCCCAAAGCTGATCCGGGTTCATCTCGCCCAGCCCCTTGTAGCGCTGAATGCTGGTGCCCTTACGGCCGAGATTGAGAACAGCCTCGAAGAGATCGAGCGGCGAGCGCAGCGGCGAGACCCGCTGTTCCTTGGCCTCGAGCACGGCGGGGTGGGCGTAAAGCTCCTGCAACTCGCTTGCCACCGCGTCGAGGCGCCGCGCCTCGCTGCTTTGCAGCAAGGTCTCGTCGATGCGATAGCTCGCGGTCTCGCCGCGCGCCGACAGGGTAAAGATCAGGGCACCGGCATCGTCCACTTCATGGGACCAGCCGTCTTCGCCGGGCGCGGCGAGCGCGTTGAGACGATCGACGATATAGCCGCCGGCGGCGGTCGCGGTCTCATGGTCCTGCAGCAAACCGAGCGAGAGAGCGCCCGAGACCGCCGCCTGCTCGATAAGCGCCGTATGCTCGCGCCGCGCCAGCACCTTTAGCCAGCCGGCCTGATCGCGGGCGCGCATCAGCATCTCGCGCAGATCGGCACCGCTATGCACCACTTCCTCGCCCGCCTTGCCGACCAGCAGGCGTGCATCCTTCAAGCCCTCGTCCAGCAGATAGTCGTCAAGCTCACGCTCGTCTTTCTTGTAGACCTCACGATTGCCGCGCTTGACCTTGAACAGTGGCGGCTGCGCGATATAGAGATAGCCGCGTGCCACGACCTCGGGCATGTGGCGATAGAAGAAGGTAAGCAGCAGGGTGCGAATATGGGCGCCGTCCACGTCCGCATCGGTCATGATGATGATCTTGTGATAGCGGATCTTCTCGATATTGAAGTCTTCCCTGCCGATACCGGCCCCGAGCGCCGCGATCAAGGTGCCGACCTCGGCCGAGGACAGCATCTTGTCGAAGCGCGCCCGCTCGACATTGAGTATCTTGCCGCGCAAGGGCAGGATCGCCTGGTTCGCCCGCACCCTGGCCTGCTTGGCGGAGCCACCGGCCGAGTCGCCCTCGACGATGAACAACTCGCTGCGGGCAGGGTCGCGTTCCTGGCAATCGGCCAGCTTGCCGGGCAGGCTGGTGATATCGAGCGCGCCCTTGCGCCGGGTCAGCTCGCGCGCCTTGCGTGCCGCCTCGCGCGCCGCCGCCGCCTCCACCACCTTGGAGATGATGGTCTTGGCCTCGTTCGGATGCTCCTCTATCCATTGCCCAAGGCGGTCGGCAACAATACTCTCGACGATCGGCCGCACCTCCGACGACACCAGCTTGTCCTTGGTTTGCGAAGAGAACTTCGGGTCCGGCACCTTGGCCGACAGCACGCAGGTCAGGCCTTCGCGCATGTCGTCGCCGGTCAGCTGCACCTTCTCCTTCTTGATGATGCCGGTGCTGTTGGCATAGGCATTGACGGTACGCGTCAACGCCGCGCGGAAGCCGGCGAGATGGGTACCGCCATCGGCCTGTGGGATATTATTCGTAAAGCACAGAACGTTCTCGTGATAGCTATCGTTCCACTGCAGCGCCGCCTCGACCACGACCCCGTCACGCTCGCCGGTGATCAGGGTGGGCGGGCTGTGCAGGGCCTGCTTGTTGCGGTCGAGATATGCCACGAAGGCCTCGATGCCGCCTTCGTAGTGCAAGTCGACTTCCTGTGGCATCACCCCGCGCTTGTCGGTAAGCGTGATCGCAACACCGGAATTGAGGAAGGCAAGCTCGCGCAGGCGGTGCTCGAGCTGCTGGAAGTCGAACGCCGTATTGCTGAAAGTGCGATCCGAGGGCAGAAAGGCGATCTCACTGCCGGTCTCCTCGCCGGCGTCGCCGCTGACGGCCAGCGGTGCCTCGGGCTCGCCGTGGCGGAAGACCATGCTGTGAACCTTGCCGCCGCGGCGGATGGTGAGTTGCAGGCGCTCGGACAAGGCGTTGACCACGGAGACGCCGACCCCGTGCAAGCCGCCCGATACCTTGTAGGAGTTCTGGTCGAACTTGCCGCCGGCATGGAGCTGGGTCATGATGACCTCGGCGGCCGAGACCCCCTCCTCGTCATGAATGTCGGTGGGAATACCGCGGCCGTTGTCGGTGACCGTGACCGAGCCGTCGGCGTTCAGCGTTACGGTGATGCGGTCGCAAAAGCCGGCCAGCGCCTCGTCGATGGCGTTGTCCACCACCTCGTAGACCATGTGATGCAGGCCGGAGCCGTCATCGGTATCGCCGATATACATGCCCGGGCGCTTGCGCACCGCGTCGAGTCCGCGCAGGACCTTGATGGAATCGGCGCCGTACTCGTCGCTGCCGTTCTGGGGGATATCGTCGTCTGTCATGGTCAGGGATGCTCCCGCGCCGGGCCGGACGCGATGCCGCCATCGGCGACGGTATAAAAAGTTGCCTTGCCATCGAGCGCCGCGAACAGGCTGGCGTCGGTGCCGGTCAGCCAAGCCTGGGCACCGAGCCCGGCAAGGGCCTCGGCGAGTGCCGCACGCCGGACGCCATCGAGGTGCGCCGCCACTTCGTCGAGCAGCAGCAGCGGCGCCGCCCCACTGCGCGCGGCGCGCAGGCGGGCCTCGGCAAGGATGATCGAGACGAGCAGCGCCTTCTGCTCGCCGGTGGAACACTCACCCGCCAGCAGGTCGTGGGCCAGATGGCGGGCGACGAGGTCGCTGCGATGGGGCCCATGCGCCGTATGGCCGGACTCCGCGTCGCGGCGGCGGCTGTCGCGCAGGAGAGCCGCGAAACGGTGTTCGGCGTCGACCGCCGCCATGTCGTCGAGCCAGCCTTCGATCTCGCCGGCAATGGCGAGCCCGGGCCGCGGGAACGGATCGCTGGCCTCGGCCAGTGCCGCGCCAAGCCGCGCCAGCGCGTCGCGCCGGGCCGCCGCCACGGCCACGCCATGGCCGGCGAGGGTTTCCTCGATGGCATCGAGCCAGCGTGCCTCGCCACGGCTCGCCAAAAGCCGGGCACGCTCGCGCAACGCCCGTTCATAGGCCGCCAGCTCGCGGCCATGGCCAGGCAACAGCCCGGCCACCAGACGGTCGAGGAAGCGTCGTCTGCCGCCCGGCGCCTCGGTGAACAGGCGGTCCATGGCGGGCGTCAGCCAGGAGACGCCGACCCGTTCGCCGAGCCCGGCCTGGCCGCGCGCGCTTTCGCCGTCGATGCGGACCTGACGGCGCTCGCCCGCGGCAGCGCCGCTTTCGAGCCCGGTGCCGATATCGCAGGCGCCGCCGGGCAGGTCGAGCCGTGCCGCCACCGCCCAGCGTGCCGCCGCCGGCGCGCCACGCCGCGTCACCTCGCCAAGCCGCGCGCGGCGCATGCCGCGCCCCGGCGCCAGGAACGACAGTGCCTCAAGCAGGTTGGTCTTGCCGGCACCGTTGGCGCCGGTCAGCACCACGGGCCGCGGGCCCGGCTCGAGCCGCAGCTGCGCATAATTGCGGAAATCGGTCAGGGTCAGGCGCGCGACACGTGCCGCCGAAGGGTCGCCGAGCGGGCTTGTCGTGGAGGACCTGACGGGCAAATCCGTCGCGATCATACGCGCATCGGCATCAACACATAGAGCGCGCGCGCATCGTCGCTGTCGCCAACCACCGTCGGCGAGGCGGAATCGGCCATGGAAAAGCGCAGGCTGTCACCCTCGACCTGTTGCGTCATCTCAAGCACGTATCGGGAGTTGAAGCCGATCGACAGCGATTCGCCCTCATAGTCCACCGCCAGCTCCTCGGTGGCGCTGGCCTGGTCGGGGCTGTTGGCGGAAAGCACGAGCTTGCCCGTCTCGATCATCAGCTTGATGGCCCGCGACTTGTCGCTGGCGATGGTCGAGACCCGGTCCACGGCTTCGGCGAAGCTCGGGCCGTGCACGCTCATCACCTTGTCGTTGCCTTCCGGAATCACCCGCTGATAGTCGGGGAAGGTGCCGTCGATAAGCTTGGACGAGAGCACGGCACCGTCGACAGTGAAGCGGACCTTGACGTCGGACAGCGCCACCGCGACATCGTCCTCGGCATCGTCGAGCAGCTTGCGCAGCTCGGTGACCGCCTTGCGCGGCACGATGATCCCCGGCATGCCCTCGGCGCCGGCCGGCAGGTCGACCTCGACGCGCGCCAGGCGATGGCCATCGGTGGC
>CAZVDW010000050.1:0-4794 GCA_964625645.1 uncultured Rhodospirillaceae bacterium | reverse complement strand
CGTTGATGCAGCGCAGCAGCGTCGATTTGCCGGCACCGCTCGGCCCCAGCACGACGACGAAGCTGCCGGCCTCTATGACGAGATCGACGCCAGCCAGCGCCTCGACGCCATTGCCGAAGCGCTTGGCGAGCCCCGCGACTTCAATGGCGGGCTCAGTCGAGGAGCTGCTCGTCGGCAATGCCAAGCTCGATCACCATGTCGCGGATTACCGCATAGTCGGCCGGGTTCGCACGCTCGAAATGCGCCGTGCCGACGAGCCCCGAGACGTCGGTATGATTGTGGGCGTCGAGGAAGGCCTCGACAAGCCAGGCCTTTTTGGCTTCGGACAGGTCGCCACGATAGGCCAATGGCGCACCGGGCAAGGCATCGGATGTAAGCAGGATGCGATTGCTCTCGGCCGTGATCAGGCCAGCGTCGAGCATGCGCTCGTAAATCATATCCGCGCCCGCGGCGGCATCGACGGTACCGTTCTTGACGGCAAGCTGCGCGGCATCGTGGGTTCCGGCCCAAATGACGCGGCCGAAGAAATCCTCCGGCATCAAGCCTGTCATGCTCTTGACCACAAAGCTCGGCATGAGCCCGCCGCTGGTCGAGGCCGGATCGACGAAGGCAATGGTGCCGCCACGCAGATCCTCCAAGCTCTGCGCCGTCGAGTCCTCCGGCACGGTGATGATGCTGTGATACTTGGCGCTGCCACCCGGCCGCACGCCGATCGCAAAGGCCTCCGCCCCGGCCTCGCGCTCGGCCAGGTAATAGGACATCGGCCCATACCAGGCCACGTCGATGCGGGATTTGCGCATGGCCTCGATGATGCCGGTGTAATCCGTCGCCGTGTAGACCCGCACTTCCGAACCCAAACGCCGCTCCAAATAAGCCCGCACGGGCTCGAATGCAGCCACCATCTCATCGTTATTCTCGGCCGGAATCAGGCCGATCGAAAGCCCCTCCGCGCGGGCGCCGCCCATGGCGCCGAACAAGGCCAGCATCAGCCCAATAAGCCGTATCGTTCGCATACCCAGTTACTCCTGTCAGGCCACCCGCACACCGCGCCGCCAGACGCCGCGCACGACGGGAACGCCAGCCACCGTGCGCACGCGCACCAGATCCGCCGCCAGACCCGGCGCGATCTCGCCGCGATCATCGAGACCGACAGCGCGAGCCGGTGTGCGACTTACCGTAGCGACGGCACCGGCGAGGTCCACACCAAGCTCGTCATGCAGCACGAAAGCCCCGTACAGCAAGCTCGACGGCATATAATCCGACGAAAGAATATCGACCAAGCCCTCGCGACCCAAGTGCCGCGCCGAAACATTGCCCGAGTGCGATTCCCCCCGCACCAGGTTGGGCGCGCCGGCGATCACATTGATACCCTCGGCACGGGCGGCAGCAGCCGCCGCCATGGTGGTTGGAAACTCGGCCAAGCCGACACCAAGCGACCTGGCCTCCGCGACATGCTCGGCCGTGGCATCGTCGTGGCTTGCCAAGGGCAGGCCACGCTCCTGGCAATGCGCGGCGATGCGCTGCCGATTGGGCCAGGCGAAACGGCCGGCAAGGCTGTCCTGATGCGCGATGAAGGCATCGATCTCGGCATCGCTGACATGCCACTTTTCTTTGTAATAGGCACGGTAGTGCGCGAGATCCTCAAACTGGCGCTGGCCCGGTGTGTGATCCATCAGCGAAACCAAGCCCACCAGGGCATGGCTTGCGAAAGGCTCGAACAGCTCGGACAGCGTCTCGCAGGCAACCTCGCAGCGCACATGCAAGCGATGCTCGGCACGGAGCATGTCGCTGTCCTGCGCCTCGGCGAGCGTATCGGCCATGTCGGCCAGGTCGCGGCGGCGGGCGCTGTCGGCGTGGATGTCGCCGACGAATAGCGCATCGAACACCGTGGTAATTCCGGCCGCGGCGATCTGAGCATCGTGCGACAGCGTTGCCGCCAGCGAAGGCCAGCGCACCCCGGGCCGCGGCACGAAGTGGTGCTCAAGGTTGTCGGTGTGCAACTCCACCAGGCCGGGCAGCAGATAGTCGCCCTCGAGATCGAGCGCCGAGGGCAATGCGCTACGACTGTCGTCGACGGATGCCAGCGTCCCATTACACATGACGACGCTGCCCGCGATCACATCATCGCGAGCGACCAGGCGGGCATTGGTCAACACGGTTTCGGCAGTCATAGGGGCAAAGTGAGGATATCAGCCATGCTGCAGGCGTGAGACAGGGCGCGGAGTATACAGCCGCTTCGCGCAAATATGCCATGTTGGGCTGCCGCCGGCTTGCGAATGCGCTGCCCCGCCCCAAGATATGCAGGGAATGCGGCACAGGGGATCACGGCAGTCCATGACAGCGCGATGCGGGAATTGCGATTTCGAGAATCCGGCTGACGCGCGCTTTTGCGGCAATTGCGGCGCCGGGCTGACAACCACTTGTGGTGCTTGCGGCCATGCCAATCCAGTCGCGTTCAATTTCTGCACGAGCTGCGGCACGCCGCTCAAAGCCGACCCGCAGCCCTTATCGGTGCCCGCGCCCGAGCCCGCGACCACGAGCCCTGGCGCAAGCTGGCCGATGGTCGAGGATGTGGGACCGGAGCGGCGGCATCTGACGGTTCTCTTCTGCGACCTGGTCGGCTCGACCGAGCTTGCGCAATCGCTCGACCCGGAGGACCTGCGCGCCGTGATGGGCGCCTATGAGCGCGCCTGCAGCGACATCGTCGAGGGCCTCGGCGGCTATGTGGCGCAGTTCTACGGCGACGGTGTGCTTGCCTATTTCGGCTATCCCGTGGCCCACGAAGACGCGGCCGAGCGGGCGGTCCGCGCCGGCCTGAAAATGGTCGAGGCCGTCAATGACGTCCCCTCACCGACAAAGCTGCAAGTCCGCATCGGCATCCATTCCGGCATGGTCGTCGTGGGCATGGAGAAAAGCGGCGTGCCCGGCAAATCCAACAGCGCGGTTGGCGAAACGCCGAATATCGCCGCCCGGCTGCAGGCACTCGCCGAACCGGGCACGGTCATGGTCAGTGCCGCGACGGCGGACCTGGTCGAGCACGCCTTCCGCTGCGAGGACAAAGGCCTGCACCCGTTGCGCGGCATCGCCGAGCCGGTTCGCGTCCATGCCGTCCTCGGCGTTGCCGACGTGGGCCGGGATATAGGCCATCCGGATGCCGGATTCGTCGGTCGCGAGCGCGAGCTGGATTCGATCATGGAGCGTTGGCGGACCGCGCGCGATGGCGCCGGTCAGGCGGTGTTGATGAGCGGCGAGGCCGGCATCGGCAAATCGCGTCTGGTGCAGGAGCTGCGCGATCGCTTGCGGGACGAGCCGGTCCTGCTGATGCGCCACCATTGCTCGCCCTTCCACACCACCACCCCCCTCTACCCAATCGCGCGCGCGATCGAGGTCGCCCTCGACATCTCGCCTGGCGATAACTCGCAGCAGCGCTTGGAGAAAGTCCGTGACATGTGCCTGAGGCGAGGCCTGGATCCGGACCATGCCCTGCCCTTGTTTGCGGACTTGCTGTCCATTCCGCCCTGCGAGACCTGCCCTGCGCCGTCTCTTGACCCGGAAGCCATGAAGAGCGGCATCATGGAGCTCCTTCTCGCCCTGCTGGCTAACGTATCGGTCGAAAAACCGGTCTTGTTCGTTGTCGCCAACGCCCAGTGGGCCGATCCCACGACGCTTGACTTCCTGGGCATGGCCATCGATCAGATCGCGACCCTGCCCGTGCTCCTGGTGATTACCCACCGGCCTGAGTTTCAAGTTCCCTGGCCGGCCCGGGCGCATGTCCTGCCGCTGACCCTGACGCGCATGAGTGTCGAGGAATCCCGCGTGATGGCGAACAGCGTGGCTGGCGAGGGCACGCTCCCCACGGAGGTTCTCGACACCATCGTCGAGCGCGCCGATGGCGTCCCCATGTTCGTGACCGAGCTGACCGAAACCATGTTGGCTTCCGATTATCTGGCACCGACTGCCGAGGGTTGGACCCTCACAGGCCCACTGCCGCCACGCGCGGTACCGGCCAGCCTTCACGATTCGCTCATGGCCCGGCTCGATCGGCTCGGCCCTTACAAGGAAGTTGCCCAGATCGGCGCCATGTTGGGCCGCGGCTTCCGCTATGGCGTTTTGGCTGCCGTAAGCCCTCTCGATGACACGAAACTGCGGCAAGCGCTGGACGAGCTGGTGCGCCAGGAAATGCTGCTGCAACGGGGACTGCCCCCCAATGCCAGCTACTTCTTCCGCCAGGCATTGGTTCAGGAAGTCGCTTACGAGACCTTGCTGAGAAGCCATCGCCAGGAAATGCACCGGCGAATCGGCGAGGTTTTGGAGAGCGAATTTGCCGACATAGTCGATTCCGAGCCCGAAGAGATTGCGCGGCATTTCGCGGCAGCCGGGATGGGTGAGCGCGCGCTTAGGCACCGCTTGGCCGCGGCTCGGCGCTCGATGCGCTCCTCCGCCATGGTGGAAGCCGTGGTGCAACTGGATGAGGCCGTCGCACTGCTTGCACAGATTGACGACGGCACGGAAAAGCAGCGCATGGAGATGGAGGCCCAGGCCATGCGCGGCCTCACCCTGGCAGCGACACAAGGCTATAGCGCTCCCGTCGTGCGCGAGGCCTACGAGCGAGCCCTCGATCTCAGCCAGGAATTGGCCGACGACGGCATGCATATGCGCGCCCTTCTCGGGCTCTACGGCCACTCCATGGCCACCGGCGAGCCCGCGCTCGCGCATTTCGTCGGCAACCGGCTCCTCGCCCTGGCCGAGGAGCGCAAGGACGATGACGACCTGCAGCTCGCGAATTATCTGATC
>CAZVDW010000049.1:0-2629 GCA_964625645.1 uncultured Rhodospirillaceae bacterium | reverse complement strand
AGCGCTGGAGCTCAAAGCGGCGCATCCGGCCTGGGATTTGCATTTCGTGACCTTCGAGCCGCGCAATGCCGATTTTATCGGCCGCGACGATACCTTCCGCGCCGGCATCGCCGCCTGCGGCGCCTTCCACTGCCTGGGCTCCGGGCGTGGCGCCGGGCGCATCGCGCGCCTGTGGCGCCGGGCGACGGGTTTCGCGCGGCTCGCGGCCTGGCTGTTGCGCGACAAGGCGCCGATCATTTTCGCAGCGCGTCCCTTTGGCGAGATGCCCTACAACCTGCTTTACGCCATTGCCCACTTGCGCGGCGGCCGCGGGCTGTTGTTGTGGAAGAGCCGCAGCGCCGACCGCGTGCACGATATCGTCTGGCGCAATCGCGAACAGCCCGGCGCGAGACCGAGGGCGCTGTTCAACCGCCTGTTCCGCCATGACGTCGATGGCGTCATCCACTATCACGGCCAGCAGGCCGAGACGATCGGCCTCAGCGACCGCTTCGGCCGCATCGACGGCGTGCCCTGGCGAACCATCGGCATGCCGCACCTGTTGCCCGCCTGGCGCCGGCTGATCGAGGCGCAGCTCGCCGCCGAGCGCGAGCGCCTGGGCGTCTCCGACGACAGCGAGCTTTACTGCATGTTCGCGGCGAAGCCCTACAGCGCGGTCAATCTCGGCTCGGAGGATGCCATCGAGCGCGTCTTTCGCCAGGCGCTGGTGGCCCTCTGCAAGGCGCGGCCGAAGGCGCTGGTGCTCATTCGCCCCCATCCCCTGGCGCTGGACGAGCCCTATATCGCCGACACCATCGCGGCGGTGGGGGCGGAGCGGGCGCGCATCAGCTTCATCCACCCGGACGTCATGCTGACAATGTGCCGCCGCGCCATCTTCAACAATCCCAGCAACATCATGTTCACCTGCTATCGCGGCCGTATCATCGATGTCAGCGACTATCCCGCCTCCCACTACGCCGAAGCGGGAGACGTATCGCTGGCGCACGGTTTCGGCCCGCTATACCTGCGGCCCGACCGCGCCGACTTCGCAGAGGCCTTCGCCGAATTGCTCGACAACGACGAGGCCTTCGACGCCCCCGAAGCCACTTTCGCGCGCGACGCCCTGCTGCGCGACAGTCCAGCCAACCTGGCACCATTGCTAAGCCTTATCGAAACAGGAGCCGGGAATGGCTGAGACTTCGGCATGCCCGATATGCGCGGCGGACGACTGCCGCGAGCGCGGCGAAAGGCTGCGCGATTCCGAGACCTTGCGGGTGCTCGAATGCGGCCGCTGCGAGCATGTCTTCCTCAGCGATTTCGGTCATGTCGACGAAGCCTATTTCGTCAACGACCAGTTCCTGCTCAACAAGCCTTTCATCCAGGGCGTGGCGCAGCGCCAGCGCCATTACGAGACCGAGAACGCCGAGCGCCTGGGCCGCGTCGGCCCGCTCCTGGTCAACAAGCGGGTGCTCGATTTCGGTTGCGGCGCCGGCGCGTTGCTGAAGAAGATCGCGCCCGTGGCCGATAGGGTCGAAGGCCTGGAGAGAACCGCGGGCTTTCGCCGCCATCTGGTCGACGAAGGCTTCCTGGTGCACGAGACCCTGGATCAGGCCGAGGGGCCGTATGACGTCATCCTGATGTTCCACGTGCTCGAGCATCTGAGCGAGCCGGTCGCCGCGATACGCGGTTGCCTCGAGCGGCTGGCAGCGGATGGCCTGCTCTATATCGAGGTGCCCAACATCAACGATGCGCTGCTCTCGCTGTACGATATCGCGGCCTATCGCCGCTTTCACTTCTTCAGCGATCATCTGCACTATTTCGGCCGCGCCAGCCTCGGCGAGACCATCGAGCGCGCCGGCAACTCGGTGCTCTCGATCATCGGCCATAACCGCTTCGGCCTCGCCAATCACCTCTACTGGCTGAAGACCGGCAGGCCCGGCGGCCACACGGTGTGGAATTTCCTCGAGACGCCGTCGCTGTTCCGCGAATATGCTCGCGCCCTGGCCGCGGCCGACATGTCCGACAGCCTGATCGCGCAGGTGCGCGCCGATGGCACGACGGCATGAGCCGGCAGGGCAGCGCCTGAGGCCGATGGCCACGGCTGATGCTGTTCAACTCCTACATATTCCTGCTGGCGTTCCTGCCGCTGACGCTGGCGCTGTTCGCGCTTGCCCTGCGCCGGGTCGGGCTGAGCGCGGCGCTGGCGGTCCTGGTCGCGGCCTCGCTGCTCTACTACGCCTATTGGAGCCCGGCCTATCTCTGGATCATCCTGGCATCGATCGCCGGCAACTTCGCCTTCGGCATGGCCATCGGCCGCGCCCGCGGGGCTTTGGCGCAGGCCCTGTTTCTGGCCGGCGTCGGCGCCAATCTGGGCCTGCTCGGCTTCTACAAATATGCCGTGTTTCTGATCGAGACCCTTGGCCTGACAAGTGCGACGCAGAGCGGCGGGCTGGAATTCGCCAATACCGTCCTGCCGCTGGGCATCTCGTTCTTCACCTTTCAGCAGATCGCCTATCTGGCCGACATTCGCAGCGGCGAGCAGACCGAGAACAGCCTGCTGCGCTATGCGCTGTTCGTGACCTTCTTCCCGCAACTCATCGCCGGGCCGATCGTGCATCACCGCGAGATGCTGCCGCAATTCGCCGAAGGCAAG
>CAZVDW010000048.1:0-6202 GCA_964625645.1 uncultured Rhodospirillaceae bacterium | reverse complement strand
GACGACCTGACCGCCTTCCTCATCGACAGGCTGTGCGCCTTCCACGGCTTGCGCTATCAGGAGCGCGGCGACGACGCTCTGCTGGAGAGGTTCGACGAGCTGCGTGTGGTGCCGCCGTTCAACAGGGCTTCGCTTGGGCAGGCCCTGGAGGGCAGCCACCATGGCGTCGCCTTCCGCATCATCACGGCGAACCTCGGGCGCTTCGCGCGCAGCGGCAACGCCACCGGCTCGACGGCGCGCATATTCAAGGGGCCGCTTTACCTGCTGAGCCTGCCGGCGCCGGTGCCCTCGCCGGTGTTGCTGACCCCCAATCGCACGGCGTTCTTGACCGGCGCCGACGCAGCGGCCATGCCGGGCGAGCGCGTCGCCTTCACGGAAGACGAGGCTTTCGCGGCCGAGTTCCAGGTCCGGGCGGCGCAAGCGGGCGACGCGCGTGGCCTCCTCGACACCGGCTTCCGGCGCCGCGCCCTCGCCCTCGCAGACACGGTCGGGAGCAAGAAGGTAAGCCTGGCCTGCGACGGCGCATCGTTGCTGTTGGCCCTCAACACCGGGCGCGAGCTGTTTGCGAACGCCGCATCGAGCGGCGCCGTAGACAACCCTGAGCGGCTGCGCGCCCTGCTGGGCGATCTCCGCGCCAGCCTGGCGGTAATCGATATCCTTGGCCTCGGCAAGGAACGCGAGCGGCCGGAGACCGCGGCAGCTCCTGAGGCATAACCTCGCCCGAATTTCCCGCGCATCGGAATTGGACCAATCGATAGTGAGATCGAGGCTCGCAGGCAAGCGGGCCGAGACTTGTCGGAACGTCTGCTAACGTCCTGATTCCAGACGTTAACCAGGGATGAGCATGACGGTAAGGTCTAAGCTAGATCCGGTCATTCCTTCCTGGAGCAGCATAGACCCGCTTTTCGGTGTAATCTCCCCGGGAACGGGGGAAAAATGTCTGACGTCAGAGCTTGGCTGGAAAAGCAAGGTCTTGGTCAATACGCCGAAGCGTTCGCGGCGAACGATGTCGACATGTCCCTGCTGCCGAAATTGACGGCTGACGACGTCAGAGACATCGGAGTAGCGAGTGTAGGCCACCGCCGGAGACTCCTTGAGGCCATTGCCGCTTTAGCGGTCGAGGGGTCTCAGGAGGTGGCGGCCTCACAGTCTGGGCGGCTCCCCCCATCATCAAAATCAAACCCGGGGACGAGTGCGGAGAGGCGCCAGATCACGGTCATGTTTTGCGACTTAGTGGGGTCTACGGCTTTATCAGAGGCGCTCGATCCTGAGGATCTCCGCGAAGTCATGGCGGCCTATCAAAATGCCGCGGGTGCGGTCATCACCAGATATGACGGTCATGTCGCTCAGTATCTGGGCGATGGTCTGATGACGTACTTCGGTTGGCCGACGGCGCATGAGGATGATGCGGAGCGCGCCGTGCGTGCAGGGTTGGAGATTGTCGAGGCGGCAAAGACGGTCGCGGCACTGAGTCCCCTGCAGGTGCGCGTCGGCGTTGCGACAGGGCCTGTGGTGGTGGGTGAGACCGGCGCAGGTGATGCGTCGGTGCCCAAGCACGCTGTCGGCGAGACACCAAACTTGGCGGCCCGGCTGCAAGGACTGGCCAAGCCTGACGAAATTGTTATCGGACCGTCCACACGCCGACTGATCGCGGGCACGTTTGATCTTGAAGACCGCGGTGAGGCCGCGCTCAAAGGAATAGCGCTGCCGGTACCGACGTGGCGCGTTGTCCGTGTCGGACAGCGTGAGGGGCGCTTCTCCGCGCGGGTAAGCCAATTGACGCCATTCGTCGGAAGGCAGAGCGAAATCGCCATGCTGCTGGAACGTTGGCAACAGGCCAGCGAGGGCCAAGGACAAGTGGTGCTTCTGTACGGCGAAGCGGGTATTGGCAAGAGTCGCAGCCTGCGCGAACTGAGCGAGCGGGTGACAGGCGTGCGCCACAGGCGAATGCATTTCCAGTGCTCGCCCTATCACACATCCGCCGCCTTCCATCCGTTGATCGCCGAAGTCGAGAGACAGGCCGGCTTCGATGTCGCGGATTGCCCTGCGGAAAGGCTCAACAAGCTGCAAGCGTATGTGCGTGGGCTCCACATGCCGCCACCCGACATTACCACCGCGTTGTTCGCCCAGTTGCTGTCGATCGAGACCGACTCGCCGGATCTCAGGCTCGATATTCCGCCACACCTCCAGCGACCGGCAATGATCGAGGCCTTAGGGGCCCAGGCAGTTCGGCTTTCGCAGGCCGAGCCGGTGCTCGCGCTGTTCGAGGATGTGCATTGGATTGACCCGTCGTCGCTGGAAACATTGGACATCATGGCGCGAACCGCGGCACAGCATAGGGTGCTCTTGGTCATCACCTGCCGGCCTGAGTTCGCTCACCGATGGACTGAGTTCGACCATGTTGGAGTCCTTACCCTGAACCGGCTTGGCCACATCCAGGCAGGCAAGCTGATCGCCAAAATGAGCGACAACGGGAACATCCCCGCTGCGTTGGTGGATCAGATCGTCGCCAAGACGGATGGAGTTCCCTTGTTTCTCGAAGAGCTGACCAAATCCGTTATCGAAAAGCGCAGCGCCGCGGACGCTGATGGCGGCGACGGCGCCCACTATGACGGGCTGCAAATCGTGATCCCGTCGACGCTTCAGGACTCGCTGATGGCGCGTCTCGATCGCCTGGACACCGACGACAAACGCCGGCTACAGGTTGCCGCGGTTATCGGCCGGGATTTTCCGGGGGCCTTGTTGTCGGCGGTCCTGAACGAGGACGACAGCACCACACGATTGCGGCTCGGCGCTCTTGCCGCCAGTGGCTTTCTTGTCGAGAACGCGCTGGCGCCGCAAGCGCAATACAGTTTCAAGCACGCACTGATCCGGGATGCCGCCTACGACAGTCTGTTGCGGCAACAACGGCGGAAATGGCACCAGAGCGTGCTGACCGAAATGGCCACTTGGCCCGATGCGTCTCAACAAGCGTCGGTGCTGGCGCGTCATGCCATTGAAGCCGGCGACTGGGAAGGGGCTGTCGAGCATGGTTGGCTAGCGGGACGACTGGCCTTTGCGCAAGGCGCCAACACGGAGGCGGCAGAAGCTTTTGGCCTCGCCATGGACGCCGCCGCGCAACTTCCTGAAGGTCGCGATCGCACGCTCAAGGAAATCGATCTCGCGTTGGATTTACAGCCGGTCCTCTTTGCGCTGGGTCGCCACGACCTTTGGCCCGGTCAAGTCGAGGGCGCCGAGGAAAAGGCTGAGGCCTTGCAGGAGACCGAGCGACTGGCGTTGGCACGGAACTTCCTCATCACCTTCAACTGGGTGATCGGAAACTATCAGCGTGGCATCGAGTATGGGGAATGGTGTGTCGCTGTCCCGAAAACGGAGGAGAATTTCTCGCGCCACATTGCATCGCACTTCCTGTTGGGCCTTTGCTATCACGCGTCCGGGGATCATGCCCGTGCGCTGTGGGCGGAGAAATACGTCATCGACAATTTGCACGGCGATGCCGAGCTGGGCATGCACACTGTATCGGGGGTGGTTTCATCGTTCGCGCGGGGATATCTCGCCGACACCCTGGCAAGCCTCGGCGAATTCGACGAGGGTCGGCAGCTTGCCGAAAAGGGGGTGATGCTTGGAGCGCGCGTGCAACACCCATTCAGCATAGTGGTGCCACGCTGGGGATTAGGTATGCTCGCTTTTCGCGAGGGACGATTTGAGGAGGCCGTGCAGCATCTGGAGACCGGTTTAAGGGTCGCCGAGGAAGGCGCGGTCTATCCCGCCCTCTCGTTGATCTTGAGTGCCCTCGCCGCGGCTTATGCGCGATTGGGGCAGGCTGAGAGGGCGGTAGCCACAGCGGATAGGGCCCTTGATGCCGACGTCTTTGGGGTCGCCTATGGCGGTCATGGCATCGTGCCGGTCCTCGCCTCCGAGGCGTTCCTGAAAGCCGGCGCGCGGGAACGCGCGGAGGACGCCGCGCGCCAAGGATTGGAACTCTGTCGGACGCGCGGCGAGCATGGTCACGAAGGCTGGGCTCATCTTGCCCTGGCCAGGGCCCTAATCGCTGGTGGCGATGAAAGTAACGCCAACGAGCACTTGCTGCAGGCGCGTGAAATTGCAAAACGCCACGGCTTGAACCCGCTGGTGAGCGCCTGTCAAAATCCTACAGGTTAGCGGTGCCCCAACCCAAACCGCTTAAACGGATCCAGCGGATTTCGCACAGTCAGGCACGTGCCAGGTCCAAGTGCCAACCGGCAACCTAACGCAGCGGCCGGTCAAATCCTGACGGCAAAAAGAGTCGGCTCCGGGTCTTGGCCGTGTGAAAACTCTTGTCGGGGTCTTGAAGTCGGTTTCGGTAGTAAGCGAAATAATTTTTCGTCGCTGGCGTCGTCGCGGGCCGCTTGACGTGGGGTCGCACGACGGCGCGACCCGCTCCTAGCCAGCGGCGAAAATCGTGCGGTCAAATGGGTTCCTATCAGTGTCGGTTGGTATAACGTCCTGATTCCAGACGTTAACCAGGGATGAGCATAACGGTAAGATCTAGCCACAAGCAGAAGTTCTTGGGCGTCGCGGCAGCCCGAATACGGGGCCCTTATTTGGCAGAGGCCGACGCGTCGGGAATGTTCAGCCCGGCCTTGCGCAGACCGTCCATGAAGGCGTCGAGCAGGTCTTCCTGGTAGCGGAACCACTTCCAGCGGTTGGCGCGTGCTGTCGCCTCGAAGTCGGGGTCGAGCCCGAGAATGTGACTGACATAGGGTGCCGCCTGATCCACCCGCCCGAGCTGGCCGTATACAGCAGCTAGAGCCGCTTGAGCCCATACGTAGTCGGGCTGGTTGATCTTCTGTGCCGCTGTCAACGCCGCCTCGTAATCGCCCTTCCGGTAATTGTCAAAAAATTCTCCGAAATGGTAATATCGCGGATAATACGGATCGAGCGACATCGCCTTATCCAGCAGTGCCAGCCCTTTCTCCCATGCGCCTGCATAGGCAACCCATAGCCCCAGCTCTTCTAGTGCCCATGGCTCCTTGTCCGTTGCCTCGATCACGCGCTCGGCCGCCGATCTGAAGGAATCAAGATCGCCGCGAAAATAGTATACGAACGCCAAGCTGCGATGCGCATGGGTATCTTGCGGAGCAAGCTCGACGGCGCGTCGCGCGGCCGTGAGGGCACGATCAAGCGATCCGGGCCGAGGATTGTTGCCAACGCTGTACTCGTCAACATAAATGTCGGCAAGCCCGGCCCAGGCTTCGGCGTAATTCGGGTCGGCCTGCACCGCATTTTCCAGGCAATCGCGCGCTACTCTGTGGGTATCCACCGACATTGTTCTCAAGTATCCCCGCACCAGCAGCACGCAGTCGTAGGAGCTGAGATCGCCGGGTGGCTTGCGCCTGGCTGCGGCCAATCCTTCCTCACGGACGACGCCGACGAGCGTCGCCGCGATCGCCGCGGCGATGTCGTCCTGGATGGCAAAAACATTCTCGACTGTCAGCGGTCTGTCATAGGTCTCGGTCCACAGGTGGGCGCCAGTCTCGGTCTCTACGAGCTGCGCAGCGACGCGGATGGTATCGCCGCCGCGCCGCACGCTGCCCTCGACGATGTACTCGGCGCCTAGCTCCTCGCCCACCGCGCGCACGTCCACGGCCTGGCCCTTGTAGCGGAAGGTGGAGTTGCGGGCGATCACGGCGAGGTCGGGAAAGCGCGCCAGCGTGCCGATGATCTCCTCGGTGAGGCCATCGACGAAGTAGTCCTGGCTGGCGTCTTCGGAGAGGTTGTCGAACGGCAGCACCGCGATCGACGGCCGCTCGGGCTCGGCGCCGGGCGGCCGCTCGGGCACGCCGGCATCCTGGAACGCCGCGACATAGCGCCGCATGAGATCCTCGGGCAGGCGGCAGCACCTCCGTTTGGTCTCGCGAAAGGTCTCGATCGAGAACGCCGGGTCGGCGGAAACCAGCTCTGCCGCCAGCGCCCGGGCCTCTTCCCCCCGACCCGTCATCGCCAGCGCGTAAAGAAGCTCGTCGTGCGCCGAGTTGTGCGGTGTCGGCAGGATCGCGATCACCTTGCGTGCATACGCCATGGCGCCTGCGTGGTCGCCGAGGGCGTTCCGGTTCATCGCCGTCGTCCCGAGCAGCAAGACACCGGGAACGGGGGTCAGACGCTCGGCCCGGGCAAGCAGGGCGGCCGCCCTCTCATAGCGACCGGCATACTGATAGACCGC
>CAZVDW010000047.1:0-2787 GCA_964625645.1 uncultured Rhodospirillaceae bacterium | reverse complement strand
CGTCGGCGGGCTGTGGACCGGCATCATGGTGCTGACCTACATGTTCGCCCTGATGGGCATCCAGTCGGCGCCGGCCTTCACCATGTGGGCGTTTTCGAACAAGAGCCCGAAGCCGTTCGCGCCGCAGCAGGTCTGGGCCTCTTCGTTCGCGATCGGCCTGATCCTCTTCTTCTTCACCGCCATCCAGGGCATGGGCTCGCATCTGCTCGGTGCCGACACGGCCCTGCTCGCCGCCCATCCGGAGGTGGTCAACAATGTCATGGGCGCCGGCCTCGAGGGCAAGGACCTCATGGAGTCGACGGGCAAGCAGGGCATGCTGGTGCCGCAGCTGATCAACCTGATGGCCGATACCGCCCCCTGGCTGGTCGGCCTGCTCTCGGTCTGCGCCCTGGCCGCCATGCAATCCACGGGCGCGGCCTATATGTCGACGGCGGGCGGCATGCTGACCCGCGACCTGCTCAAGCATTACCTGATGCCCGCCGCCACCCACGCCCAGCAGAAGCTGGCCGGGCGCATCGGCGTCGCCGTGATCGTGCTGGCGGCTCTTTTCGTGGCCACGGTATCGTCGGACGCGCTGGTGCTGCTCGGCGGTCTGGCGGTGGCCTATGGCTTCCAGATGTGGCCGTCGCTGATCGCCATCTGCTGGTGGCCGTATCTGACCCGCGCCGGCGTCACCTTGGGCCTTGTCGCCGGCCTCATCGCCGTGACGCTGACCGAATCGATCGGCCAGAAGCTCGGCATCACCGGCTGGGGCCGTTGGCCGCTGACCATCCATTCGGCGGGCTGGGGCATCCTCTTCAATCTCGGCACGGCGATCATCGTCTCGCGCTTCACCCAGAACGCGGCGGACATGGAACACAAGATGGTCTTCCACGGCTTCCTGCGCGAGCATGCCGGCCTGCCCGAGAGCAAGCGGCATCTGATCCCGCGGGCCTGGGCGCTGACGCTCGTCTGGTTCCTCTTCGGCATCGGCCCGGGCGCGGTGATCGGCAACTCGATCTTCGGCTCGCCGACCGACGCGGCGACCTGGATGTTCGGCATCCCGTCGATCTGGGCCTGGCAGGTGCTGTGGTGGATCATCGGCGTCTTCATGATGTGGTTCCTGGCCTACAAGATGGAGCTGGCGACAGTGCCCAAGCGCGAGGTCGAGGCCTTGCACGAGGATATCGGCGACATCCAGCTGGCGGTCGACAAGCCGTAAGCCGGACCGGGGCCAGGGAAGCCGGGCGATGAGCCAGAGCGGCTATCTCGCCTGGAGCATGGCCCTGGCGGCTGCCCTGTGGTGGCCGGCGGGGCGCATCGTCTGGGTGATGGCGGTGCGTCGGCTCGAACGGCGCCTGGGGCGCAGCCTCGACGCAACCGAGGTCGCCGCCCAGCGCCGCCGCGCCTGGCTGCTGGCTCTGCCGCTGTGCCTGGTCTTCTCGGGCCTGTTCAATCTGCGCCTGCTGCCAGGATGAGCAACCTCGCCTGGAAGCGCCTGGCGGTCGCCCTCGGCCTGGCGACGGCCGCCTGGTTCCTCTACGACATGCTGCTCGCAGACCGCGATGCGGGCCTCGATGCCCAGTCGGCTGCCGACAGATTGTTCGAGGATGGCGCCTACGAGCGCGCCCTGGCGCTCTATCGCGAGCGCGAAGAGGTCGAGCCCGGCAACGCTTTCGCGCTGCGCGGCATCGCGCTCAGCCTGATGCAGCTCGGCCGCACTGACGCGGCGCTTGGCGCTTTCGCCGCCGCCATCGACGCCGATCCGAGCGCTGCCAGCGCCTTCGCCAATCGCGGCATTCTGCACGACCGCCTCGGCGACTTTGAGCGCGCCATGGCCGACTACGCCCAAGCCCTCGCCCTCGATGCCGAGATCGCCGACGGCCCGGGCTGGCTCACCCGCTTCCTGCGCAACCAGCCCGACCGCCCACCGTCCGTCGCCGACCGCCTCGGCTACCTCGAAGCCGAGCTCGCCAAACCGGAGGAAGAGCGCGTGCTGCGCATGCCCGAAGCCGATGCCGAGCAGCGGCCGTATCAGCAGTAGCGCCTATTCCGGACCGGGTGTTACGACGAGGTCGCCATACTCAACCGTGACGGATTCGGTGAAATACTCGCCCTCATTGCCGGCGATACCAATCGAGACGATCGCCGCAGGCGTCAAGGTGAGACGAAAACGCTCGCGTTCCCCTGCCATCGCTTCTCGGTCCTCTGACGTCACGGTCACCTGATCGAAGGTGCGATTCTCCTTCAGCGCTGCAAGAATATCCACACTGGCGGCGTCGGCTCGACGGCTGAAACTGAGGGGGTTGGCCTGGAGATATGACGGCCTCGCGGATGAGGCCTGATCGGTCCAGCGCCGCATCTCCAGGCTGAGCCAATTGGCCTTGGTGACGATGACCGCGTTTCCTTCGGAATAGAAGGTCACGACGATCTCCCGCGGCAGACCATAACCCTGCGCGCTGGCCTGGTCGGCCAAGCAAGCAAGCACCAGTGCTGTGAGCACGCTTGCCAGGCGCGGCACGATTGCCCGGTATCGAAGCATAATATCCTCCTTGAGATGGTGTCATTCAGGATGGACCATACAATCAATCCGCGAAGGGATCGCTCATCAATATGGAAATTGGGAAGTTCGGTTGTCTAATTCGGTTTCGGCGGTCAAGTGTTCTCGCGGGTCTTGGCTTGGTCGCTGCCGGGAACAGGGTTGTCTACGCAGTCTTGCCGGCGCTTGGGCCGGGTCGCTGTCAGGATAGTGCCCTTTGGCTTCGGCCTCCCATGGTGACTGACGCATTGGCGTAAGCGTGCTGCGAC
>CAZVDW010000046.1:0-5172 GCA_964625645.1 uncultured Rhodospirillaceae bacterium | reverse complement strand
GCTTGCCGGCGGCACGGCCAGCACCACACCCTCGCCGCTCGCCACGGGCACCACGCCCTGGCTGGTATTCAACCCGGTCACCCGCCCCCCTTCATCTTCAAGGCCACGCAGGCGCTGGTTGAACCGCACCTCAGCGCCGGCCGTGGCAATGTGCGCCAGCGCCGGCTCGACGAAAGCCGGGCCGAGGCCGGCGTCGGCGACAAAGGGGCGGCACCAGTCGGCGCCGCGCAGAAAAGTCTGGGTCAGCACCGGCCACAGCAGCGAAGCCGCGCCTTCGCTCGGATCGGTATTCAGGGCCGAGGTCGCCAAAGGCTCCCAAAGCCGGCGATAGACCGTCGGCGGATTGGCGAGCACGGATTCCACCGTCGCCTCGGGCCCGGCAAAGGCCAGCTTGAGCGCCGCCAGATAATCGAAGGCGCGGCTGCCGGCGACCCGGCGCGAAGGCGCCAGGAACCACCACGGCAAACGCCCGCGATTTGGACGCACTGTCCAGCGCTCGCCGCTGGCAAGATCGAGAAAGGGAAACGTCGCTCCCCTGCTGACCAGTTGGTCGCGCGTGCCGACGGCATCGAGATAGGCAAACGTCGCGGTGTTGCCCGCCATCACCAAATGGTTGCCGTTGTCGATCTGGCGATCGAGGGTGCGGTCGTGGAAGGAGCGGCAACGGCCGCCGGCCTGCCCCGCCGCCTCGTAGAGCGAGACAGCGACCCCGGCACGGGCAAGCGCCACGGCGGCAGCCAGGCCTGAGAGCCCGGCGCCCACGACATGGCACCGCCGCATCATCGCCCGATCACCAGGCAACGCAGCGCGAGCCACAGCTTTTCCGCTTTCGAAAGCGACAATGGCTCGATCGCCCGCTGCCAGCCGCGATCGCGGAGCCGCTCGAAAATACGCCGGTAGACCGCGGTCATGATCACTGCCGGCCGCAAGGCGCGGGCATCCCCGGGCGCCATGGCGCGGCGCAAGACCTCCGCTTCGCCATAGCGCGCTTCGGCCCGCGCGGCGATCCAGGCGCACGCCGCCGGCAGGCCGGGATGGCTAAGTGCCGCCGCAGGGTCATCGCCCGCGATACCGCCGGCATCGAGCGCCTCGCGCGGCAGATAAAGCCGCCCGTCCGCCGCATCCTCGGCAAGGTCACGCAGGATATTGGTGAGCTGCAAGGCATGTCCCGTGGCCAGTGCGAAGCTATCCGCAGCCACATCCCGGCAACCGAATATGCGCACCGATTGCTGGCCCACGGCGCCGGCGACACGGGCGCAATAGACTTCGAGCGCAGCCATCGACGGCGCGCGGATCGGCCCGCGGGCATCACTTTCCATACCGCGCAGAATTTCCACGAAGGGCGCTCGCGGCAGACCGTAGCAAGCAATCGGGCCGCGCAAGGCGGCGGCAATAGGCTGTTCGGGCGCCCCGCCGCCGTAAAGGCGATCAAGCTCGCCATGCCAGGCCTTGAGACGTTCCAGCTTGTCGTCCCGCGGCGCCGGCTCGTCGGCGATATCATCGACGGCGCGGCAAAAGGCGTAGAGCGCGAACATCGCCTGCCGCTTTTCGGCAGGCAAGGTACGCATGGCCCAAAAGAACGAGGTGCCGGAGCGCTTCACCAAGGCTTCGGCGGCAGCGTCTGCATCAGCTACCATAAGCCGGCCCGCAAGCCCGCGAGAAGACAGACGATCTTGTCCCAACGTCCAAGCGCCACCCGTCCCGCCAAGGGATCGCCCTGGCGCAGACGTTTAGTCAGGCGATGTGCGACAGCGACTATCACCGCGGCCTCCATGCGCATGCGCCGGTTACGGATCATCCCGGGCAAGGCGCGCGCTTCGCCGTTGAGGCGGTCGCAGCCGTCGAGGCAGGTATCGAGCACCCGGCGCAGGCCGGGGCTGGCGCTCACCGCCGTGAGCTCCGTTACGTCGCAAGCGGCGGCATCAAGCATCTCGAGGGGCAGATAGACGCGGTCCAGGCTGGCATAATCCTCGGCACAGTCCTGCAGGTGATTGAGCACCTGCAGCGAAGCGCAGAGAGCATCGGAAGCAGGCCAGGTGGCATGGGACTCGCCATGCAGGTCGAGCAGATAGCGCCCCACCGGTGCCGCCGAATGGCGGCAATAGTCCATCAACTCCTTCCAGGTGGCGTAGCGGCTTTTTTCGGCATCGAGCCGAAACGCGATCAGCAGCTCGGCGCCATGAGCGACGGGAACACGCGTCTCGTCCAGGCTTTCGGCGAGACGTTTCGCCTTCGTCTGGTCGGCGTTGCCCGCGGCAGCCGCTTCCTCGCCACGCAACACCGCCTCCATGACATCAAGCTCGGCCCGCTTGCCCTCGGGCGTGCGCCCGGGATCGTCGGCGATATCGTCGGCGGCGCGGGCGAAGCCGTAATACTGTGCGATATGGACACGCAAATGCTTCGGCAACAGCCACGAGCCAACGGGGAAATTCTCCTCGCCGGCCGACCGTGTCGGTGCCACCGCGCTTTCGATGGGAAGGTCTGTGGAGTGCGCCACGGCGTCGCCGCCTGCCCTGTGAGGTTCCGAATCGGAAGCCAGCCTAGAGCAAGTGCCAGCCAGTTTGAACCGGCGCCAGGGCCCAAAACAAAGAGGCCCCTCTTCCCGGGGGGGCGGAAGAGGGGCACTCAGTATGGCGACGGGGTGGGGGACTTTGGAGGGATCCCCGCCGCCTCGGAAAGGAGGCCTAGGGAGGGATTGTGTAACTGCGTCCGCTGCCAGGGCTCGTTGTTTTTTGGTATGCCATTGATATAGTCGATCAACCGTTTAAATCAAGTGTTTTATGGTACCTTTATTGCACCTGCGAGATAGGATTTTTTCGATTGTTTTTCAATATGTTACAAAACGCTTGTGGAAATATCCTTCGGCAGGGCACAAAAACCTATATCAGGTATTGGTATTGTTGTGGCTTGCGGTGCGACCTTCGCTCAGGTCAGAGCCCGGCAGGCTCGCTTGCAACGGCGCTGCGGCCGCGTTCGGTCAGCTTGCAGACCAGCCAGTCCGGCTTGATCGGATTGCGGATCCAGGGTTTTGCCCAGCCTTGCTTCACGCAGCTGCGGATGGTTCGCGGCGATATCGCGGCACCGCTGTCGTCGAACAAAGGCAACTTGCCGCCAGGCTGATCAAGGCCGCGACGCAAATACCGGGCTTGTGCGACAGTCGGCCGCACATCCGCCGGCTCGTTCGGTTTCGCCTTCCCCGCGATACCGTCGAGCCTGCGCTCTACTCCTGTTCCGGTGATGGCTCTTCCTCCTGCCAACACTCTATGATCACCGTCGCGTTACGCATTTGCAGGCTGGCGTCTTCCGCGTTCGGTGGCTCGTCAGAGCCTATATCATAGGCGTAGCTGTTGAGATCGAGCAAGAGCGAGGCGACTTCGCGACGCACGGCAAAGCCCACGCGGCCCGGAGCGTCGCGCAAACTGGCGACCATATCGGGCTCGACGCCAGGGACCATGATGCCGGCAAACTGTCCGTAGCTATCGAAAACAGGTGCGCCGAGAAAGGTGGGGGCGACGAGACTATCCAGCTGCACGAAGCGCGTATCGACGCGATAGAGAGCCGGGTCGTTCGTGACCATGGCCGCGACCGATCTGGGCACCAACTCCTTGTCGGAGTTAAGTCCGAAGCCCTGAATGGTCACGCTGTCACCAACGCCAAGCGCGGGTCCGCGCAATGGCACGCCTGGATCGAGTCCATCGGCGCGAAGCACCGCGACATTGTTGAATTCGTCGATGGCAAGAATCTGAGCCGGCCGAGGAGCCAGTTCCTCGGCACGCACACTGACTTGACCGCAATTTCGTGCCGCCTCGGCATGGGTCAGAATCGCACCATTGCTGTTGATGACCACGCCACTTGCGGTGCGCCGCGGCAGGTCCACTTTCGGCACCTTGCTGCGATATTCGTTGATCAGCACGGCCGCCGCCTTCTGCGCCTCCGTAATTTGCGCCGAGTTCATTTTGCGGGCGACGATGAGGCGATTGTTCTCGGCATCGGCATATTCGTCGGCCGCGGCCAGCTCGAAATAGATGAAAGCGTCGCGGAAGGACTTGGTGATGCCTCTGCCCTCGTAATAGAGCAAGCCGAGGTAGTTTTGCGCCTGAGGATGGCCCTGATGCGCCGCCAGGGTGTACCAGTCCGCCGCCCGCGTGTAGTCATGCGGCAGGCCTTGCCCCTCGGCATGCATGAAGCCCATGTAGAATTGGGCTTCGGCCACGCCCTGCTCGGCAAGCTTGTGAAACAGCTCGAGAGCGGGTGGAAAGTCGCCGAGCTGATGGGCGCTGATGGCGTCGGCGAGTTGCTCCGCCTGGGTGTCGTCGAGAATTTGCTCGAAAGCAGCCGACGGCGCCGCCAGCCCCAGCCAGAGCGCAACAAACAAGCCTATCCGCGAACCTATGGCCATCATACGCCGCACCATAGCGGAATGGATACTGACATTGGGTTAACGCCGCGGCGGCGAAACTGTACAGTGGCCGGCAACAAGCACAATAGGTGGGGGAGGACATTGAAATGAGCGCCGCCGCGGGCAAGGACTATCATTTTACCGTAAAGCGCGCCGAGGGCGCGGGCGGCTGATGGGCGAAGCCAAGGTCTGGCGCGCACTCGGCTATCCTTGCGAGATGTACGTCCCCGCAGGCCTCGACCGTTTCACGGTCGTGGATTCGCTGATCGACCCCAAGGCCGAGCTGGTCTCACACCTGCTGGCCACGATGGACGCCGCGTTTGATAGATGAAAATGCAGGAGTGGCGATTCGATCTTGAACTCACGGCTCTTGGGTGCCATTTTTCTATCATGATGTTCCCAAGAGACAGTTTGTCCCAGGCTTTGTATGATTCTGTGGCAAAGGACACACCACAGCTATGGTAGCACGATTGACAAAGCTCTCTCCCGATCTTGAAAGTTTCGTTCGAAATCTTAGCGCAATTTTTGAACTAGTCCCGAAACGCATGATGGCTCGCCCAAATCAGACTTTGTATTGGAGTGATGCTGATTCTGATGTATTGCGTAAAGACTGGATGAATGTAAGCAACGATTTGTGGATCGCCCTAATCAACACCGTAGGAGAGCAAGACAAAACGATCCAGCGGCAGCTTTGGAAGATATTGGCAGAGCACAAGCGTTCTCATGCAATCGATGAGACTACTGATACTGACGACCTAGTAGGTCCCTACATG
>CAZVDW010000045.1:0-3596 GCA_964625645.1 uncultured Rhodospirillaceae bacterium | reverse complement strand
ACTTCGGCTTTCGCGTGGCGAGGACCCTTTATTGAGTCCTTCCTCTTCACTTCTTTACCTCTTGATGGGGGTACCGGGGGGCTTTGCCCCCCGGTTAGAATGTTCTTTGGACCGGTATCTGCTGTGACATCGGCGAGGCATACCGGCCCCGCGCTGGAGGCAATGTACCAGTTCATGCTGTGGCTGGTGCCGGCCGTGGAGAAGTTCCCGCGCAGTCAGAAGTTCCTGCTCGGCGACCGCATTCAGGCGACGGCGCTGGACGTGCTGGAGCGCCTGATCGAGGCAACCTACACGCGGGCACGACGCCAGCACCTCGACGAGGCCAACCTCGGCGTTGAGAAGCTGCGCTTCCTGTTTCGTCTCGCCAAGGACCTCAAGCATCTGGACATGGGCCGCTACGAGCATGCGGCGCGCTCGCTCGACGAGATCGGCCGCCTGATCGGCGGCTGGCGAAAGGCAGACGATGCCGCGAAGGCATGACGACCTGTTCGGTGAGGTCGCCAGCTTCCGCGCGCTGCACGCCGCCGCCATGCGTGCCGTCGCCGGCAAGCGCCGCAAGCCCGGCGCGGCGGCCTTCATGGCCAACCTCGAGACAGAGCTGTTGCGGCTCGAGCGCGAGCTTCTGGCCGGCACCTGGCAGCCCGGCCGTTACGTCGAGATAGAGGTCAACGAGCCCAAGCGGCGAATGGTCTCGGCCGCCCCGTTCCGCGATCGCGTACTTCACCACGCCGTTCACGCGGTCATCGCGCCGCTGTTCGAGCGCGGCTTCATTCATCACAGCTATGCCAACCGTGTCGGCAAAGGCACGCACCGCGCCGTGGCCCAATACGAGCGCCTGCGTGACCGACATCGTCACGTACTGCGCTGCGACATCTTCCGCTACTTCCCCGCCATCGACCACGAGATCCTCAAGGCCGACCTGAGGCGCCGCCTCGCCTGCGCCCCGACGCTGGACGTGCTCGACCGCATCATCGACGGCTCAAACCGCCAGGAGCCGGTGACCCGATACTATGCCGACGATGATCTGTTTACGCCGCACCTGCGGCGGGGCGGCCTGCCCATCGGCAACCTCACCAGCCAGTTCTTCGCCAACGTCTATCTCGACCGCCTCGACCACTTCGCCACCGAGGTACTGCGTGCGCCCTACCTGCGCTATGTCGATGACTTCGCGTTGTTCGCCGACGACCCGTTGGTGCTGGAAAGATGGCGCACCCGCATCGCCGAGTTCCTGAGTGCCCGGCGGCTGTCGCTGCATCCACGCAAGACGGAGGTGCTGGCGACGGCGGAGCCGGCGACGTTCCTCGGCTTCGTGTTGTTGCCCGGCGGCGGCCGCCGCATGCCCGAGGATAACGTGCGTCGCTTTCGTAATCGTCTGCGGAGCCTGCGCGATCGCTGGCGCGCCGGCACCATCGAACATGAGGCTGTCGAGCGCAGGGTGGGCTCGTGGATCGCCCATGCCGAGCACGCCGACACGTGGCGCCTGCGCCACGCCATCTTCCGGGACGGCTGGTTTGATCCGGCCGACCCTTCCCGGGGGCCTGGCCGGCCCCCTGCCGGCGGGTTCTGCGCGGCGGTTCCTGGAACAACAATCCGAGGAACGTGCGCGCCGCCAACCGCAACAGGAATGACACCGGAAACCGCAACAACAACAACGGCTTTCGCGTGGCGAGCACGCAGCGATGCCCGAGCCCACGCGGTCACGGCCGCGTGGGGCGCGCCAGTGTGCGTCCAGGGCCGGCCATGATGATCAGGCGCTGCCCGTGAGTGACGGTGCGGCGCCAATGCCGGCGCCCGTCCTGGCCCTTGCGGCGACGGGCGCCGGTCTCATTTTGCGGACCGCGGGCGACGTAGACATGGCGGCGGTGGCGTCTGAGAGTCTGGCAGGGCTGTGGTGCCAACCTAGTCCTCGAGGCCACTCAGCGAGGCTCTGAGGCACGACCTGTGCCCATCCTCGCATTGCTCGACGCCGAGCCATGCTGCTATGGTCACCGACATGGCCCTGCATCCTGAACCCGTTGACGTTCACGTCGGCACCCGCATCAAGCAACGCCGCATCCTCGCGGGCATGAGCCAGGAGAGCCTGGCCTACAAGATCGGCCTGACCTTCCAGCAGCTGCAGAAGTACGAGAGCGGCGCCAACCGCGTCAGTTCCAGTCGCCTATACCAGATCGCCCGGCTGCTGGGCGTCGAGGTTCCGTACTTCTTCGAGGGCATCGGCACGGCGACGTCGGCCGCAGAAGTGGACGACATGGACCTGCTGGCAAGGCGCGAGACGCTCGAGTTCGTGCGCGGCTATAACCGCATCTCCGACGAAGGGCTGCGGCGCCAGGTCATCGAGCTGATCGAGGCCATTGCCGATGCCTCTGACGAGGTCCCGCCGGCGAAGCCTGCCAAGCGGAAGCGGAAACGCCGCTGACCGAGCCCGGCGCCATTGCTCGGTCGTGGCTTCGCGTGGTGACCAGTGGAGGGATGATGCAATGAAGGCGGCGTGGCTCGAGACACTTGGCGCAGCGCTCACCGTGAGAGAGCTGCCGGACTCGGTCGCGGGTCCCGGCGGTGTCGTGGTGCGGGTGCTGGCAGCGCGCGTGCCGAGCTACACGGCCGCGGTGCTCGACGGCAGCCTCGACTTCGGCCTGCCGCTGCCGTTCATCCCCGGTGGCACCTGCGTCGGCGCGGTCGAGAGCGTCGGCGAGGGCGTCTTCGACCTTGCGCCGGGCGATGTCGTGCTATGCAACTCGCTACTGGAGTCGGGCGACGGCGAGAACATTCTCATCAGCTGGTTCGGCTAGCTGACGAGATCTCGACCCTCGAGGAAGAAGACATTCGTTGCCTTCCTTGAGGCCTTGATCGAAGACACCGGACCCGAGGTGTCCGCTCGCACTCTTATCCAGAAATATCTGTAGTGCGGGATTTTGGGTCGTAGGCACCCAGTTTCGAGCGTGCGCGCGTAATACGCTTCGATATGCTCCGTGTATGCCTACACAACGGAGCGTAAGCCAATGAACACGATCATCGAACTCTGGAGCTGGTGTCAAGTGCGCGAGCATTACCGTGAGACCCCTGCCAGTCGTGTTGGCCGGCGGCGCTGGATCAAGAAGCATGGGTTTCCAGAACCTATCCTCACGGGTTGCCGAGCTACAGGCGGCCCACCGCCCGCGCCACGACATCCAGATTGGCGATCTGACGCAGGAACTGGAAGCGACGACAGGGCTCATTGGCGACGGCTCGATCGGACTGACATGCAGAACCCGCCGCTCTATTCTCGGGGCGTTTAAGCAGCCGGCCGTACCTGGGGGGGCGCCCGTAGCCGTCCTCCTCACGAAAGACCAAGGTCGCATGAAGTGGCGCGGCCGGCGTGGTCCTGGTGATTAGTAGGCCAGGCCCATTTTGTAGCGTCCAATGCGGCCATGCTACGGGCAATTTGCCGTTGCCCGACCGTCTGAACAGACTGGCCCTGTGTACGAAGGCAGCCGTCGCCGAGCGCCGGCGACTGACACCAACCCCGCGAACCGCGATGAACCGCTTGAGTGAAACCGCGTTTGATTTTCGGCGCACGATCGGCTTCACCGTATAGAGGCTATTGCTGTGAGCTCGAC
>CAZVDW010000044.1:0-2920 GCA_964625645.1 uncultured Rhodospirillaceae bacterium | reverse complement strand
TAGCGATGATGCAGGGCGTGCATGGCCCGGTCGCGCGTGACCTTGGCGATTATCGAGGCGGCGGCGATGGACAGCGAGCGCCCGTCGCCCTTGACCACGGTCTCGACGGGACAGGGCAGATCGGGCGCGCGATTGCCGTCTACGAGCGCCATTGCCGGCGGCACAGGCAACGCAAGCACCGCTCGTCGCATGGCCAGCATGGTGGCGCCGAGAATGTTGAGATGGTCGATCTCGCGCGCCGACGCGGCACCAATGCCGATGTCGGCAGAGGCGCTCAGTTCCTTGAACAGCACTTCGCGGCGGGCCGCCTTGAGCTTCTTTGAATCATCCAGGCCGGACGGAATACGCGCCGCGTCGAGAATCACGGCGGCGGCAACCACCGGACCGGCGAGCGGCCCGCGACCGACCTCGTCGACGCCGCAGACGGGGGCGGGCGCGGCCGCTTCCAGGCTGTAGTCGGGCATGGCGCCAGTATAGCGTCAGAACAGAGACAATTGGTCCGTCGGCACGCGGAATTGGCTACAGTCGAGCTGCGATTCCTCGGCCTTGAGGCCGTAGCGGCGAATGGCTGCCTCGAAGCGCCCGGCGATCATTTCCGCATAGGCACCGCTGCCGGTCTGGCGCTCGCCGAAGCGCGAGTCATATGCCTTGCCGCCGCGCATGTCGCGCAGCAGCCGCATCACCCTGCCCGCCTTCAGTGGCGCGTGGGCACTCAGCCACTCCTCGAACAGCGCGTGCACCTCGCCCGGCAGGCGCAGCAGGATATAGCCGGCGGCGCTGGCGCCCGCCTTGGCCGCCGCCAGCAGGATCGATTCCAGCTCGTCGTCGCTCAGCGCCGGGATGACCGGCGCCACCATCACCGCTGTCGGGATGCCGGCCCGGGCCAGGTCGGCTATGGCGGAGAGGCGGCGCTCGGGCGTGCTCGCGCGCGGCTCCATGGTGTTGGCCAGCCGGCGCTCGAGCGTCGTTACGGACAATGCCACCCGCGCCAGCCCGAGCCGCGCCATTGGCGCCAGAATGTCGATATCGCGGGTCACCAGCGCCGACTTGCTGACGATGGTCAGCGGATGGCGGTGCTCGGCCAGAACCTCGAGGATACCGCGCGTGATGCGGCGCTCGCGCTCGACCGGCTGATAGGGGTCGGTATTGGTGCCGAGCGCGATCGGCGCGCAGGCATAGCCCGGACGCGCCAGCTCCTCGCGCAGCCTGCGGGGTGCGTCGGGCTTGGCAAACAGGCACGATTCGAAATCCTGGCCCGGCGACAGTCCCAGCCAGGCATGGCTCGGCCGGGCATAGCAATAGGAACAGCCGTGCTCGCAGCCGCGATAGGGATTGATCGAGCGGTCGAAGCCGATATCCGGCGACTGATTGCGCGCGATGACGCTGCGCGAGCGGTCCTCGGTCACCGTGGTGCGCAGCTTTGCCGGCGGTGCGTCGAGCCCTCCCCAACCGTCATCCACGGCGGCACTGCGATAGCGCTCGTAGCGGCCGTCGCGGTTGCTCGCGGCGCCGCGGCCCTTGCGCACGGTTCTGGCATCGGCCTGGAACATGAGCGCACGATAGCAAATACGTAGGAACAAACCAAGAACAATTACGCAGGGCGACAGACACCCTGTAGGCTGCGGCCATGAGCAGCTTGGCGCAGCTCGGCGTCAGCGTCGTGATCCCGACACTGAACGCCGCGGAAACCCTGCCCACGACCCTGGCGGCGCTCGGCGCGGCGGAGGTGGTGGTCGCCGACGGCGGCTCGAGCGATGGGACCGTTGCGCTCGCCGACGCGGCGGGTGCCGGAGTGGTCAGAGCGCCGACAGGCCGCGGCCCGCAGCTCGCCGCCGGTGCCGAGGCAGCAAGTGGCAAGTGGCTGCTGTTCCTGCACGCTGACACCGTGCCCCAGGGGGAATGGCTGGACGACGTCGCGGCCTTCGTTGCCGCGCCCGGCAATGCCCGGCGCGCCGCCGCCTTCCGTTTCGCCATCGATCTGCCGGGCGCGGGCGCGCGGCGCCTCGAGCGCTGGGTGGCCTGGCGCAGCCGGGTGCTCGCGCTGCCATATGGCGATCAGGCCCTGCTCATCGCCACGCCGTTCTACCGCGAGATCGGCGGCTATTGTCCGCTGCCGCTGATGGAGGACGTGGATCTGGTGCGCCGCATCGGCCGCGCCCGCCTGGTGATGTTGGCCTCGGCCATGCTCACCTCGGGGCGGCGCTACCGGCGATCCGGGCTGGCGCGCCGGGGCCTGCGCAACCTCGCCTGCCTCGGCCTGTATTTCCTGGGCCTGCCGCCGCGCCTCATCGCGCGGCTCTACGGCTGATGCGGCACCTCGTCATCTTCGTCAAGGCGCCGCGCCTGGGGGCGGTGAAGACGCGCCTCGGCCGCGGTATCGGCCAGGCGGCGGCGACACGCTTCTATCGCCGCCTCAGTGCGGCGACGGTCACGAGGCTTGCCAGCAGGGATTGGCAAACCTGGCTTGCGGTCACACCGGATGCGGATATCCATAGCGCTTTCTGGCCCCGGGGCATCGCCCGGTGCGGCCAGGGCCCGGGCGACCTCGGCCAGCGCATGGCGCGCCCCTTTCGCGAGCTGCCGGGGTCGGTGGTGCTGGTGGGAAGCGATATTCCCGGCCTGCGCGCGCGCCATATCGCTGAGGCTTTTCGCGCCCTCGGACGTTCCGGCGCAGTATTGGGCCCGGCGGCGGATGGCGGGTTCTATCTGGTGGGGTTCCGCAAGGCGCCCAGACACAATCCGTTTCGCGGCATTGCCTGGTCGCAGCCGGACACCCTGGCGGCAACGCTCGCCGCCCTCGCACCGCGGCGCGTGGCGCTGCTGGGGACCTTGGAAGACGTGGACGACGCGACCGCCTATCGCCGCGCTATTGCAGCCCTTCCATGAGGCGCGGCATCAGCTCGACGAAATTGCACGGCAT
>CAZVDW010000043.1:0-1858 GCA_964625645.1 uncultured Rhodospirillaceae bacterium | reverse complement strand
TCCCTCAGTTCATCCGCGGCGGCCGGATGAGGATGTTGCCGAAGCGGTCGATCTCGCCCTCGTGCTCGGGCAGGACAAGCGTGGTCGAATCGATCTGGGTGATGATCGCCGGCCCCGCGACGACGTTGCCGGCCCTGAGCGCGTCGCGGTCGTAGACGGCGGCCGCGTAATGGGCCCCGGCCACGTAGATCCTTTCCTCGGCCACCTTGGCCGCCGAGGGGTCCCGCCCGCCTTGCGGGATTTCGCCGGCATCGGCCACCGTTTCGCGCCCCTGCACGATGGCGCGCAGATTGATGATCTCGCGCTCGGTCTCGATGGCGAAGGTGTAGAGCTTTTCGTGCAGGCGGTCGAAGCTCTCGCCGATGACATCGAGGCCGCGTTTCCTGAGCGCCGCGATATCGACCGGCACCGGCAGCGACAGCACCTGGCCGGTATAGCGCACATCGACCTCGTAACTGTCGCTGCGTTCGGCCTCGCCGATTCCCTCGGCTTCCAGGGTGCGCGCCGCCGTCGCGTTGAGCTCGGCGAAAATCCCGCCGACCTCCTCGGCGCTGGTTTCCGAGAAGCGCCGCATCAGGCTGCGCGAGGCCTCGTCGCGCGAGCGCGTGGTGGCGTCGCCGTAAGCGCACAGCACGCCCGGCCCGGGCGGCACGATGACCGGCCAGCAATTGAGAATGCGGGCGAGCGCGTTGCCGTGCAGCGGCCCGGCGCCGCCGAAGGCGATAAGCGCGAACTCGCGCGGATCGTTGCCCTGTTGCACCGATACCAGCCTCAGCGCGCCGATCATGTTTTCGTTGACGATATCGTAAATCCCCTGGGCGGCGCGTTCGGTGGAAAAATCGAGCGCCTCGGCGATGTGCTGCACCGCCGCTTCGGCCTTGGCGCCATCGATTTCCATATCGCCGCCGAGACGCGCCGAGGCCGGCAGATAGCCGAGTACCACATTGGCGTCCGTCACGGTCGGCGCCTCGCCGCCCTTGGCGTAGGCCGCCGGGCCGGGATCGGCGCCGGCGCTTTCGGGGCCGACGCGGAGCGCCTTGGTGAGCGCGGGCACGTGCGCAATCGAGCCGCCGCCGGCGCCGACCGAGCGCACGTCGAGCGAGGATGCGCGCACCGTCAGATCGCCGACCGTGGTCTCGCGCCGGGTCTGGGCGACGCCGCCCTGGATCAGGCAGACATCGGTCGAGGTGCCGCCCATGTCGAAGGTCAAGAGATCGTCGAAGCCGGCCTGCCGCGCGATCCACAGCGCCCCGGCGACGCCGCCGGCGGGGCCGCTCATCAGCAGGTTGACCGGCACCGTCTCGGCGCCGGCGGGCGTCGTCAGGCCGCCGTCGGAGCGCAGCAGATGAAGCTTCACGCCGCTCGAGCGGCGCTTGAACTCGTCGCTCAAATTGCGCACATAGCTGGAGACGATGGGGCGCACATAGGAATTGCACACCGTGGTGATGGTGCGCTCATATTCCTGCATCTCCGGAATCACGTCGCATGACAGCGACACCGGCACATCCGGCAATTCCTCCGCGGCGATGCGTCCCGCTTGGCGCTCATGGGCGTCGTTGGTATAGGAGTTGAACAGCGAGATGGTGAGCGCGTCGATGCCGTGGCGCTTGAGATGGCGCAGCGACTGGCGCAGCGCCTCTTCGTCGAGCGGCGCCACGATCTCGCCCTTGGCGCCGATGCGCTCGCGCGCCTCGACCGTCAGCTTCAACGGCGCCAGCGGCGGCGTCTTGTTGAAGATCACCCAGGCGCCGAGGCCGCCCGGCACGTAGGAGCGGGCGATTTGCAGGACATGGCGGTAGCCCTCGGTGGTCACCAGTCCGACGCGCGCGCCCTGGCCGGTGAGAATGGCGTTGGTGGC
>CAZVDW010000042.1:0-7739 GCA_964625645.1 uncultured Rhodospirillaceae bacterium | reverse complement strand
CCAATTTTACGCCGCCATCTGGCCCCTTTTTGCTCCGCCGTTGACAGCCAATGGCGGTGCCGCTGACCACCTGCTGGGCAAATTGCACGAGGCCGTCCATTCCCCCTCCCCCGATCTCGCAGCCGGCTTTGTAGCATGGCTGCCGCGGAAGCCAAACCCGGGCGGGCTAGCGGGAAGTCGCGCTCGGTGTTTCCGTTTTCCCTCGGTGTCGGTAAAACGATAGCCTGCATCACTTGGGTGACGGGAATTCCCGCCCTGGGAGTCGACCTTTATGTCTTCTCGGATTATTGGACGCGGCGAAGCCGTCATGAGGGCCGATGCTTAGGGCACTCGTCCTCATCGCGCTGACGCTCGCGCTTGCTGCCGGCGCCGTTGTCCTGGCGCCGCCGGCCTGGTGGCCGGAGAGCTGGCAACAGGCCGTCTCCAGCCAGATGGCGCCCGCCTACCGGGCGCCGCCGGCGAGCCTGCCGCCGGTGGAGCTTGCCGCCGAGCCGATCTGCAGCGAGCCTTTCCCCGAATGGCGCGAAGCCCAGACCATCGACGGCGTGGCGATCGAGGCCTCGCCGCGCTGCAACCCCGACGACCCGGCCGAGGTCGCCGCCTTCGTCAGGGGCACCAACAACGTCTCGCCGGATGTGCTGATGCGCACGCGCCTGGCGCCCGACGCGGTGGTCAAGGGCGCGGACCGCGACGGCGACGGCGATCCCGACGAGATCCATCTGCGCCTGGAAGTCGCCGAGCTCAACGGCGCCACGCCGGATGGCCCCGGGCCTTCGCTCGATTACGCCATCGCGCCGGGCATCCGGCCCGGCTTCTGGGTGTTTGCCCCGAAAAGCCGCGGCATGGCCAGCGAGACCTTCGAGGACACCGCCGCCCATCGCAGCCTGCGCGTGCCCTCGCCGGTGATCCGCGTCGAACAGGGCGACACGGTCAAGATCACCCTCGAGAACACCCACACCATGCCGCACACCATCCACTTCCATGGCGTCGACCACCCCTATGTGGACGCCAATGGCGAGGGCAATGACGGCGTGCCCCAGACCAGCGAGATGCCGGTGATGCCGGGCGAGAGCCGCACCTACGAGCTGACCCCGCGCCAAGCCGGAACCATGTTCTATCACTGCCACGTGCAGCCCGCGGTGCACATCCTGATGGGCCTGCAGGCGATGTTCATCGTCGAGGAGAACCGGCCCCACAATCCCCTGCAGACCTTCAATATCGGCGCCGGCCAGGTGCGCGTACGCTCGCAGGCCAGCCACGAGGCCTACGACCGCGAATACGACCTCCATTACCAGGAAGTCGATCGCGAGATGCACGATCTGGTGCGCCTCTCCAACGATCCGCGGCGGGTGATCGAGGAGATCCACCGCCGCTACGACATCACCGAGCGCACGCCGGATTACTTCCTGCTCAACGGCCGCTCCTTCCCCTATACGGCGCGCGAATCCCTGGTCGTGGTGGCACCGGACGAGCGCGTGCGCCTGCGCGTGGTCAACGGTGGCGCCGAGGGCATCGCCCTGCACACCCATGGCCACAAGGTCACCGTCACCCACACCGACGGCGTGCCGGTGCCGCCGGCGGCACAGCTGATTCGCGACGTCATCTGGGTGGCCCCGGCGCAGCGCGCCGATCTGCTGCTGGAGACCGTCGACGACGGCCTGCACAGCTATGGCCAGGGGGTCTGGCTGCTACACGACCACCACGAGCCCGCGGTCACCAATGACGGCATCGGCCCCGGCGGCGGCATCAGCGCCATCGTCTACGAGTCCTATCTGGGCGAAGCTGGCCTGCCGCGCCTCCAAGGGGTCGACTGGAGCCCCTATTTCAGCCCCGCCTTCTATGCCGGGCGGGTGCCCGTGTGGCAGAGCTACGACCCGCTCGGCATGCTCGGCGACGTGGCGCCGGAGAGCTGGCCGACGCTGCGGCCGATCCTGTTCGGCCTCGATATCGGCCTCTTGCTGGCGGTGCTCTTCGCGCTCATGCGCAGGCGGCGCGCATGATGCGCCTGGCCACAGTCCTCTGCATTCTTTTCGGCGGCATCGCCTTGGCCCAGGACGAGCCGGCCGGCGGCGTCGGCGTCATCCATGGCATTGCCGCGGACGGCCGCAGCCTGACCCTCAGCCACGACCCCATTCCCGCCATCGGCTGGCCGGCCATGACCATGGACCTCGAGCTGTCCGAGGGCGCCGAGCTTGGAGACATCGCGCCCGGCGACGTGGTGACTTTCACCTTGGAGCGCGGCCCCGACCGCCTGTACCGCATCGCCACCATCGCCTTGGCGGCGGAGGGCACCACGGTGGCCGCCGAGCCGAGCGACGGCGGCGGCCATGACCATCGCGCCATGACCCTCGACGCCGAAGGCATGGTGATGAACGAGAACCGCGACACCCTGCCCGACGATTGCGGCGCCGTCGCGGCCGATATCGAGATCACCGTGCGCGCCGGCCGCCGCCATGCCGAAGCCTATCCCGGCACCACATACGGTTACGACCGCAACGTCTTCGACGTCGAGCCGTGCTCGCGCCTCACCGTGACCTTCATCAACGACGATCAGGTTCGCCATCAATGGATGGTGCATGGCTTGCCGCGCTATCTCTATCCGCAAGGCATGTTCCACATGGAGGCGGCGGGAAAAGCCCAAAAGACAGGCACCTTTATCGTGCCCAGCGACCGTGCCACCTATCTGGTCCACTGCGATATGGCGCAGCATACGGAAAAGGGCTTGCGTGGCGAGATCCGCGTCGGCGGCGGCGACGGCGACCTGCCGGGCATTCCCGGCCTGACGGGGCCTTTGCGGCCGGACGCCGTCGCCGGCGGCTCTGACCCAAGGCACCTCGGCGCCCTGTCCGCGCTTGCCGGGCTGCTGATCGGACTGCTCGCACTGCGGCGCATCTAAAGAAACAGCGTCAGCACGCCGGTGTGAGTGTAGAGACGGTCGTGGCAGATCTCGCCATTGGCGAAGAACCCGACCATGGGCAGCGGCCCGAAGACGTCCTGAATGGCGGCCAGCTCGGCGGAATTCGGCCCGAACAGGTTGGGCCCGCGGGCGAGACAGGAATAGTACAGGGCGCCGCGCGGCTCGGCGTCGATGCGCCCCGCCAGGCCATCGAGCATGCGCGTCAGATCGGTGGCCGCGGCATAGGCATCGCGGCGGCAAAACAGCAGCCGGTCGCCATGAGACAGCTCGGCCGCCACGGCAACGATACCGCTTTCCTGATCGACACCGAGCAGGTTGCGCACCAGGTAATCGCCACTGTCGGAGCCCGAGACGATGAGCCCGGCAAATACCGCCGCGCCGGCATCGCTCGACAGCGAGGCAATTTCGCCGCGGAAGACATCGAGTGCGCGCTTGCCGTCGAGCTCGACGATCAGGTTGCCGTCGCAGGCGCTCACCTCGTGCGCCGGGCCGATCGGCGAACAGCCTTGCGTGAGCCCGGTGGCGACCGCGACATCGGCCGAGAAGGCATAGCCCGTGAGCGCCGCCCGGGTGTCGTCAGGCGCGCCGGCGCGGGCACCATCGGGCGAGATCAGCCCACCCACGAGATAGCCGCCGCGGCCGCCTTCGGCGATACGGTCGAGCAGGTCGGGGCTGGTCGGATCGCCGTGCACGACGGCGAACGGCATATCGGGCGGCAGTTGCGCGCCGAGCCGGGCGAAGCCCGCCTCGGGCAGGTCGGCGACCATCACCGCCAGGGCCGGCTCGTCGAAGCATTCGCGCGCGCCCGCGACCACGCCGGAGCCGCTGGCGCCGGTCCATTCGCGCACACCCGTCGCCGCACGCAGACCCTGGACCATATCGGGAAGGGCGGCGGCCCAGGCATCGTGCGCATAGACGAAACCGAGCCCGCCGCCGACGCCGCCACACTGGTCGGCACAGTCGGCCACGGCGCGCCGCCAATCGACGTCGCGCGAGACCGCTGTGGCAAACCTGTCTTTTCCGCCTGACATGGAACCATTCTATACCAGTGTGGCCGGCGAGGCGCATTCGCGCTAAGCTTCGGTCATGGGAATTCGCTTGCTCCTGGCATTCGTCATCGGCCTGGCCGGCACGGCCCCACTCGGCGCTGCCGAGGTCGGCGACGTGCTCGACGCGGTGGTGACGGTCGAGGCGGAGATACCGGGCGAGGCACGCACGGCGCGCTTTCTCGGCACCGAGCGCAGCGCCAACGGCATCGTGATCGACGACAACGGCCTGATCCTCACCATCGGCTACATCATTCTGGAGGCCATGAGCGCCTCGGTGACCGACGCCCACGGCAAGACCGTCCCGGCCGAGGTGATCGCCTATGACTACGACACCGGCTTCGGCTTGCTGCGGGCCTTGGCGCCGATATCCGCCGCGCCGCTGCGCCTCGGCGACTCGGCCAAGGTGGGCCAGAATCTCCGCGCGCTGGTCGTCGCGGCCGGTGGGCCGGAACAGGTGCTGCCCGTGCGCGTGACCAAGCGGGCGGTCTTTGCCGGCTATTGGGAATATCTGCTCGAAGAGGCGATCTTCACCACGCCGCGCCACCCCGATTGGGCCGGCGCCGCCCTGATCGACGCCGAGGGCCGGCTGCTCGGTGTCGGCTCGCTACAGGTCAAGAACGCCGCCACCACACGGACCGCCCTTGACGGCAACCTGTTCGTGCCCATCAACCTGCTCAAGCCCATCCTCGCCGATCTGCTCGAAAGCGGCCGCTCGGCGGCTCCGCCACGCCCCTGGCTCGGCCTGTTTACCCGTGACTTCAAGGGCCATGTGATCATCACTTTCGTCATCGAGGACGGCCCCGGCGCCGCCGCCGGTGTCAGCGAAGGCAGCCTGATCACGGAGGTTGCCGGCGACGAGATCGAGGATATGGCGGATATGCTCCGCAAAGTCTGGGCCCTGGGCGAAGCGGGCGTGCCCATCGCTTTGACTGTGGACGACGGCAGCGGCCCGCGCCAGGTCGTCGTGCAATCCGCCGACCGCTACGATTATCTGCGCCTCGATCCCAGTTATTGATCGAATAATGGGTATTGCTTGATACGGCGGCATTGGCCGACGTAGGCTGCGGCGCGCGCGATTATGGCCGCGTGGACACTGACCTGGGAGCGATCCTGATGGCGAAGGCGAGCACCGCCGCGAAGGCGGATATCGCAAGCATTTCGGATGTTTTGGCGCCGCCGTTGATCAATCCCAGCGCCGTGACCCTGCATCAGCTTCGCATCTTCTGGGCGGTGGCGCAGGCCAAGTCCTTCACCAAGGCGAGCAAGCTTCTCGATCTGGCGCAGCCCTCGCTGTCGCAGCAGATATCCAAGCTCGAGGAGGAAGTCGGCACCCAGCTCTTCAATCGCAGCCGCAACGAGATGACGCCAACCGATGCCGGACAGTTCCTGCTGCGCAAGGCGGACGTGATCCTGTCGAGCGTCGAGGAAGCCCTGATCGGCTTGGAGGAGTTTTCCGCCGGCACCCGCGGCGTGGTCTCGATCGGTGCGCTGAGCTCGATCGCCCGCAACGTATTGCCGGAAACCCTGCGCCTGTTGGCCACGCGCTACCCCGAGCTCGAGATGGACGTGCACGAATCCTCGCCGGCCGAAGCCGTCGACCTGCTTTACGGGCGGCGCATCAACATGGCCTTGCTGGCAACCGATTCGACGGCAACATCGGGCACCACCTTCCTGCAGGAGAGGGTGACCTCGGATCCGTACGTGCTGGCCGTGCCCGAGGGCCTTGACCTGTCCGATGTCGCCAACGTGGAGCGGGATCTGCCGCCGGCCGAGCGCGCGGTGGTCAACAGCACCATTCAGTTCAATTTCGGCAACCAGCATAAGAAGCGCATCGAGGACTGGTACCAGCATGTGCTGCCCCATTACCGGGTGATCGCGCAGTCGCGCAGCTATGAGGTGGCCCTGTCCATGGTCCAGGCGGGTCTCGGCGTGGCCGTGGTCCCGGCACTGACGGCGGCCTTGGGCGGCAAGCGCGGTTTCGCCGTCACGCTCTATCGAACCACGCTGCCCGACCGCGATATCGTCGCCCTGCTGCCGACGCAATATTCGCGCATCGAGCCCTATGTCAGCATGGTCGAGATGGTGAAAGCGGTGGGCGCCACCATAACCCTGCCGGCGATCGAGCCCCTGCCGCCTCTGCTCAAGGCGCTCTGATCCCTAAAATAGGGATTCATTATAATAATTATAGAGTGTAATGGCGGCAGCAATCCGTAGCCTTCTTCCTGCGGGGCGTTGCCTCGTCAGCGCCCCAAACGGCTTGGGAATCGTGGAGTGAGCAACAACACAGGCCGCTAGGCTTGGTAAAATAGGGAGTTTGGAACATGTGGACGACGCCTGTAGTCATCGAAGTCGCGGTCGGTCTCGAGATCAACTGCTACGCCTGCGCCGACCTCTAGTCTCCGCGCAAGGCCAAACGAATTCGCCGCCGGTCCCGCAAGGGGCCGGCGGCTTTCGTTTGGCCGTCGCGTCGCTCGTATTTGTATTTGGGGGGCGTCAGCCTTCGTCGGCGAGCGCGGCGCCCTGGGGGGCGCTGCGGGTGTCGACCGTCACCACCACCGACATGCCCGGCACCAGGCGTGCCGCGAAGCCCGCGGGAAAGTCGAAGAAGATCTTTACCGGGATGCGCTGCACCACCTTGATGAAGTTGCCGGTGGCGTTTTGCGGCGGCAGCAGGCTGAACTCGGCAGCACTGGCGGGCGCCAGGCTGTCGATATGTCCGGCCAGCACCATGCCCGGGAAGGCATCGACCTCCATCTGCACTTCCTGGCCGATACGCAGACGCTCGAGCTGGGTTTCCTTGAAATTGGCGATGACGTAGGTGGTCTGCAAAGGCACCACCGACAACATCGGCCAGCCTTCGTCGGTATACATGCCGTTCTCGACGCGGAGATTGCCCACCACGCCATCGATCGGCGATACCACCACGGTGTCCGAGAGAGCGATCTCGGCCCGATCGAGGTCCGAGCGGGCGCGGTCGATCTTGGCCTGCAAGCGGTCTATCTCGCGCTCGATACGCAAGACATCGGTATCGATGACCGGCAGCTCCGCGCGCTCCGCGGCAATCTCGGCCTGGACCCGCAACACCTCGGCCCGCATGGTGCGGTCGTGGGTGGCGGCTTCTTCATACCGCTGCCGGCTTCCCGTGCCCCGCTCCAGCAGCTGGCTGTAGCGCTCGACCTCGCGCCCGGCCTGGTCGGCCTGGGCGCGGGCCGCCTCCACGCGGGCCTCGGCCTGGCGCACCCGCGACTGCTGCAGCGCCCGCCGCGCAGCCATGTTGGCGATCGTGGCACGGGCGATCTCGACCTCGGCCTCGGCGGCGCGCAGGTCCGCGCGCGCCGAATCGACGCCGGATTCATACTGGTCCGCGCGCAGGGTCACCAATGGCTGGCCCGCCGTCACGGCCTGATTGCCGGTCACGTGCAAGGTCTCGATATAGCCGGAAACGCGGGGGGAGATCGCGGTCACGTCGCTACGCACATAGGCATTGTCGGTGGTGACGATGAATTGCCGCATCTCCCACCAGTTCATGCCATAGGCCCCGCCGCCGAGCACGGCGGCGATCAGGACAGTGCTGAAAATTGTCGTCTTCAGTCTCATTCGATTTTCGCTGTTTTTGGCTCTTTTGTTGCGTTGGGCCGTTCGCCACCCCATCCCCGCGGCAGCCGGTGCCCCCACACCGCGCGACGGTAGCGCTCCTAACCACTTTGGAATATGGGGCTTTTTGAAATTTTTGGAAATGGCCCCGCCTGCAACCCAGACCCGCGCGAATTCGA
>CAZVDW010000041.1:0-1722 GCA_964625645.1 uncultured Rhodospirillaceae bacterium | reverse complement strand
GCCAGCTTCGGCATGCCGGTCGAGGCGCCAGAGGCAGACGACGTCGCGCCCGGCGACGTCGCGATCCCCCTCCGCCAGGAGCGGCGCGTAGAGCTCGTGGGCCTCGGCAAAGCGGCTGAGCTCGAACAGGAGATCTGCAGCATGGCGGGCGGCGAGCTGCTTCAGGGGCTCCTTGCCAGACGCGGCGAGGTCGACAAACAGTTCGAGGGCGTCCTCGACACGGCCAAGGCGCACGAGCAACAGGCCGCGCTCGAGAGCGACACTGTCGGTGGCAGCCCCCTCCCGCACGAGTCCGTCATAGACAGCGAGGGCTTCCGCCAGTTGTCCCGTGCGTTCGTACGACAGCGCCAGCCGGCGCTGCGCCATCTTGCTATCTGCACCCGGCTCATGCGCCAGTTGTCGGTACAGGCGCGCCGCCTGCGCATATTCCTTCAGAAAAAAGTGGGTCTCGGCGAGTCTCTTTTTCACGAGGCGGCGCTGGGCAAAAGCCGGATAGGCGAGAAGGAGCTCCTGAAATCGGTCGACGGCCTGGCGGTGCCGGCCCGCGTCGACGAGGCCCTGTCCCAGCTCGAGCAGCACGTCTGAGGCCAGAGCAGAGCTCGGCAGGCCCTGGAGCAGGGACTCGAGCGAATCGAGACCGCTGTTGATGTCACCTTGTCGGATGAGACTGACGCCCAGGCCGAAGCCAGCTTTGCGGCGCAGTGGGTGCTCGGGAAACCGGCTGAGAAAGTCGGCATAGGCAGCCACCGCCTGCGGCCATCGCAGGGTGTGGGCGGCCGCGGATTTGCGGCGTACGTCGGCCAGCTGCAGCATCGCCTCGGCTGTGACGTCGCGGCCAAGTGGACTCTCCGCTTCGCCTGTGAGTTCGGCGATGAGGGCCGTCAGGCCCGACTCCCGAAGCTTCTCGCCCCCCTCACTGGCTGCATTCGCGTCGGCATCGATGAGGAGCAGGCGGGCTCGGTGGGACCAGGCGCCGGCGTCAGCAGCGGCGAGAATCCGCAACTCCTGATGCGCGAGCTGGCGGAGTGAATCGGCTGCTGCCTCAGCGCCCTCGAGCTGTCGCTGTCGCGCCAACTCCCGCAGGCAGTCGGCAAGCCAGTACTGGGCCTCCCAACTCCAGATATCGCCGCCGTATGAGGCCGCATAGGTCTCAAACGTTGTGGCGGCGTTTTCAAAGTCGTGGAAGCGCCGCAGCGTGTGGCCGAGTTGGAGCCGGATACCGCGCAGTGAGCGACCGTTGATCTCGTCCAGCAGGGCCTGGAGAACCGCTTCGTTGCGCCTGTCGGGATCGAGCACCGTATAGCGGCTCAGGTATTCGATGCGATCGCGCACGCGCTCAGCCCCCGGCCGTTCCGGGAACCGTTCGAGCAGGGCGCGATACTCGGCCAGGGCGCGGCGCGGGGAGCCGGCCTGCTCGTACGCAGAGGCCAGTCCATACTGGGATTCGGCAGCCAGTGTCGAAGAGGACGATTGCAGCAGGTGATACTCTTCGATCGCCCGTTCGCTGAACCCGGCGCCATTGTAGGCATCAGCGAGATGGAGTCGCACGCGGTCGCGCTGCTCCCGCGATTCGGGAAACGGTTCATCACTGGCCTGCTCGGCCTCGGCGAGGTAGCGATGGAACCAGGTGATCGCCTGTTTGAAATGACCCCGTCGTCGGTGGAGGCTGCCGAGTTCGCGCAAGCTGACGACACGCACGGCGCCGTCGATGCCGGCGCGCGT
>CAZVDW010000040.1:0-1648 GCA_964625645.1 uncultured Rhodospirillaceae bacterium | reverse complement strand
GGACATAGAGCTATGCCCAACAGTTGGTGACGGGGCTATCAGGCGGCGTGTTTGGTGTGCTTGATACGGTCCTTGAACGGCGCTCCTTCGATGAGTTCGGCGAATTGGTTTGATCCATCCAGCCTGCGCCATTTGCGCTTGGCGCTCAAGATCAATTTGTAGGTCATGGCGAGCGCCGTCTTGCGGCTCAGACAGCCCTTCGTCTTGGCGGTTCTCAGGCGCACCGTGGCGAAGGTGCTTTCAATGGGATTCGTCGTGCGGATGTGTTTCCAGTGCGCGGCCGGGAAATCATAAAAGGTGAGCAGGCGGTCGCGGTCCTTGACCAGGCTCTCGACGGCCTTGTGGTATTTCACGCCGTAGGCCTGGATGAAAAAATTGAAGGCCTGGTCGGCCTCGGCCTTGGTCTCGGCCATCCAGATATCCTGGAGGTGGCCCTTGGCCCTGGATTGCAGGCTCTTGGGCATGCGGTTAAGCACGTTGGCGTTCTTGTGCACCCAGCAGCGCTGCTCGCGGCTTTCGCCGTAAACTTCGCGCAAGGCCTTCCAAAAACCAAGCGCGCCGTCGCCGGTAGCCAGTTCGGGGCCGTTGCGCAAGCCCCGGCGCTTGAGATCCAAGAGCATCTCGCGCCAGCTTTGCGCGCTCTCCCGGTAGCCGTCCATCAGGCCGACAATATCCTTGTTGCCCAGCGCATCGGCGGCGACGATCACCAGCACGCACTGTTTGTCATGCTCCATGCGGGGCGAGAAGTAGATACCGTCGGCCCAGAAATAAACATAGCGCCGAGCCGACAGATCGCGCTTTTGCCAAGCCTCGTATTCGTCCCACCAGGCTGCCTTCAGCCGGGTGATGGTGCTGGCCGCCAGACCCGGCGCGTCCGGGCCCAGAAGGGCGCCGAGCGCTTCGCCGAAGTTACCTGTGGAGACGCCCTTCAGGTAAAGCCAGGGCAACAGCTCTTCCATTGATTTACTCCGCCTGAGATAGGGCGGCAGGATCGACGAGGTGAAGCGGATGCGCCCACCCGCCGCCGCCGGGTCGCGGTCGCGCACGCGCGGCGCCTTGATCGCAACCGCGCCGATCCCGGTCTGGATCTCGCGTTCGGGCAAATAGCCGTGGCGGACAACGCGCCGCCGGCCCCGTGCATCCGTCAAATCCGCGTGGCTGGCGATATGGGCCTCGACCTCCGCCTCGATCGCCTGGGCCAGCAACCGCCGCGCCCCGGACCGCAAGACATCCGTCAGCGGATCATCGGAAAATGTTCCTGGCTGGCGCAACGAAACAACTGTATCTTCTTTCATGGCGTATCCCTTTCTTCGGAAAATCGGCGACTTCATCATCGCCAGGATACGCCACCTTCAACCCCCATCACCAACTTTCGGCCATAGCTCCAACCGCCTTATGGCCACCCAGTGCAGGACACCAATCTTCATGCTTGAGCCAGATCGCGAGCGGGGCCAGTTCCGCAGGTAATGGAAGGGGCAGTAGTCGGAGAAATCTCTCGAAAACATCAGCTTACCGAACTTCTAATGCTGCCGCTGGCAGCGGTTGGCGCAGCATCTCAGATTCCTACGGGAAAAGAGTAGTGGCAGCAGTCTGGGCCTTGAGCATGTGGGTGGCCTCATCGACTTGAACCGCTCTAGCCCCACGCGCC
>CAZVDW010000039.1:0-2652 GCA_964625645.1 uncultured Rhodospirillaceae bacterium | reverse complement strand
GGGCGCTCCGCCGGGCATTGGCCCCCCCTTTGGGGGGGGGGGGGCGCGGGGGCCGGCCCCCGCGCCGGCACTGAGAACGTGCCCGGTATCGCCGGCTTCGGCGCGGCGGCGGCCGAGGCCGCCGATGACGTCGGCGCGATGGGACGCCTGGCGGACCTGCGCGACCGTTTCGAGGCGGCCGTTTCCGCCCCTGCCGTGGTCCACGGCAGGCAGGCGCCACGTCTCGCCAATACGAGTTGTCTGTCCATGCCGGGGGTTGCCGCGGAGACCCAGGTGATGGCGTTCGATCTCGGTGATATCGCGGTCGGCGCCGGCTCCGCCTGCAGCTCGGGCAAGATCACCACCAGCCATGTGCTTGCGGCCATGGGCGTGCCGCCAGCTCTGGCCGACGAGGCGATCCGGGTGAGCTTCGGTTGGGCCAGCCAGGAGCAGGATGTCGACCGTCTGGTCGATGCCTGGTTAACACTGCATCGGCGAGCCGCCGATGAGACGGCGCGCAAAAGCGCCGCATAACAAGGAGCAAGAGAGACGAATGGCCGAGGCCAACGAGCGGGCGAACATCAAGCTGCCCGTCTATCTCGACAATCAGTCGACCACGCCGACCGACCCGCGCGTGGTCGAGGAGATGCTGCCGTTCTTCACGGAGAAGTTCGGCAATCCCCATTCGCGCAGCCATGCCTATGGCTGGGAGGCGGAAGAGGCAGTGGAGATCGCCCGCGCTGAAGTGGCCTCGATCATCGGCGCCGACCCCAAGGAGATCGTCTTCACCTCCGGTGCCACCGAATCCAACAACCTGGCGATAAAGGGCGTCGCCCGCTTCTACCAGGACCGCAAGCGCCACATCGTCACGGTACGGACCGAGCACAAATGCGTCATCGATTCCTGCCGTGCTCTCGAGCAGGAAGGCTTCGAGGTGACCTACCTGCCGGTCCGCAGCGACGGGCTGCTCGACCTCGACGTGCTGGCGGGCGCGATTCGCGACGATACGGTGCTGGTCTCGGTAATGGGCGCCAATAACGAGATCGGCGTGATCCAGCCCCTGGCCGAGATTGGCGCGCTGTGCCGCGAGCGTGGCGTCTTCTTCCACAGCGATTGCGCCCAGGCGGTCGGCAAGATTCCGCTCGACGTGAACGAGATGAAAATCGATCTGTTGAGCATATCGGGCCACAAGATATACGGGCCCATGGGCATCGGTGCCCTCTATGTCCGCCGGCGGCCGCGCGTGCGCCTGCGCGCCCTGATGAGTGGCGGCGGCCAGGAGCGTGGCATGCGCTCGGGCACCTTGCCGGCGCCGCTTTGCGTCGGTCTCGGCGCGGCCTGCCGTATCGCCGAGGCCGAGATGCCGGCCGAGGCCGAGCGCACGGGCATGTTGGCGCGCCGCCTCTACGAGGGCATTACGAGCCAGATTCCCGATGTCATTCTCAACGGCGACGCCGAAAAGCGCTTGCCCGGCAGCCTCAATCTGAGCTTCGCCTATGTCGAGGGCGAATCGATGATGATGGCGATCAAGGACCTGGCGGTTTCCTCGGGCTCGGCCTGCACCTCGACCTCGCTCGAGCCCTCCTACGTGCTGCGGGCGCTGGGCGTGGACGAGGAGATGGCGCACACCTCCATCCGCTTCGGCATCGGGCGTTTCAACACCGAGGCGGAAATCGATTACGCCGTGGAGACCATCGTCGACCATGTGGGCCGCTTGCGCGAGATGAGCCCGCTCTGGGAAATGGTCCAGGAAGGCATAGACATCAAATCGATTCAGTGGAGCGAGCACTGAGCGCGGCTTCGGCCGGAGTTAGGGAGAGCTAAGGCAATGGCCTACGACAACAAAGTCATCGATCATTACGAGAACCCACGCAATGTGGGTGCGCTCGACAAGGCCGATCCCAGCGTTGGCACCGGGCTGGTCGGTGCACCGGCCTGCGGCGACGTCATGAAGCTGCAGATCAAGGTCGACGAGCAGGGGGTCATCGAGGACGCCAAGTTCAAGACTTTCGGCTGTGGCTCGGCGATCGCCTCCAGCTCGCTGGCCACCGAGTGGATCAAGGGCAAGTCGCTGGACGATGCCGAGGCCATCGAAAACACGCATATCGCCGAGCACCTGGCCTTGCCGCCGGTCAAGATTCACTGCTCGGTGCTGGCCGAGGATGCCATCAAGGCGGCAATCCGGGACTATCGCGACAAGAACGACGCGGCCGACGAGGCAGCCGAGTAAGGACGATAAGGGACCATGACCGAACAACAGCAATCGCCTGTCTCCGGCCAGCGGCCACCGCCGCCGGCCGTCATCACCATCAGCGATGCCGCGGCCGCGCGCATCCAGGTCATGCTCGACGAGCGTGGCAAGGAAAGCGCCGGCATCCGCGTCGGCGTGCGCAATGCCGGCTGTTCGGGGCTCGCCTACACCCTCGAATATGCCGATAGCATCGAGAGTTTCGACGAGGTGGTGGCCGACAAGGGCGTGACCGTGCTGATCGACCCCAAGGCCGTGATGTTCCTCATCGGCAGCGAGATGGACTATGTCGAGGAAACCCTGAGCTCGGGATTCACGTTCAACAATCCCAACGAGAAGGGTAAGTGCGGCTGCGGTGAATCCTTCCACGTTTGATCCTTGCTGGTCCTGCAAGGGACCGGTGGCGAGCGGGCTTGCCTTTTGCG
>CAZVDW010000038.1:0-2875 GCA_964625645.1 uncultured Rhodospirillaceae bacterium | reverse complement strand
CGGTCGTGAGTGTGATGTAACGGTATATTCGCTCTTCATTGCATACCGCGCCGATCCCTTCCGGCATGCCTATGCCAAGGTTGATAACGCTGTTGGCTCGAAGCTCGGCGGCACAACGGCGCGCAATAACTTTGCGCTCGTCGAGGGGCATCGCTTCAACGCTTTGTGGCGGCACACGGATCTCGCCGGAGAAGGCCGGATTGTAAGCTGTACCGTAGTTCTGCTTATGGTGCTCCGGCTCGCCCACGACAATGCAATCGACCATCATGCCGGGAATCCTAATATTTCGAGACGGCAGCGATCCTGCCGCGGCAATACGCTCGACCTGGCAGATGACGTACCCGCCCGAGTTTCTTGCGGCCATGGCCAGCGCAAGATCCTCCAGCATCAACGCTTCATGCTCGATCGAAATGTTTCCGTTTACGTCGGCGGTGGTGCCGCGCAAGAAAGCGACATTGATCGGGAAGGCGCGGTAGAAGAGCCAATCCACGCCGTCGAGGCTGATCACGTCAATGAGGTCTTCAGTCGTAATATCGTTCATGCGCCCACCTTCGAGACGCGGGTCGATGTATGTGCCAAGCCCAACCTTCGAGAATGTCCCCGGCTTGCCTGCGGCGATGTCCCGGTAAAGTTGGAGGATGCAGCCCTCCGGGAAATTGTATGCCTCTACAAGATTGTCGACCGCCATCTGCGTCAGCTTCGGTGACAGGCCGTAATATCCACCGATGATCCGCTTGATGAGCCCCTTGTGCGCGAGACGATTGAGGCCTTTGTCGCGTGCATCGCCCTGGCCAGTGGAGTGAACAAGGGTTAGATCCCTTGGCGTGCCGGTCTCGATGAAACGCTTCTCTAGCTCCAGCAGGAGATGCTCGGGAACACCGTGGCCACCATAGCCGGTTGTGGCAAGCACATCGCCTTCCTGGATGATTGCGACGGCAGCTTCGGCTGATACGATCTTGTGGTTCATGCTTCGCGTTCCCGTCAGACGGTGACATCGGACCCGCAGAGTCAAAGGATAGACTTCCTTCAGTGTCGATGCAAAACGGCGATCGGTTCGGCCCGGATATCGCTATCCGCAAGTCTGCCTGGCTCCGCGCGCCCGTTGACTTCGCGTGACCTCGCCGCCATATCACGGCCACCCGCCACTGAGGACTTTCCCCCATGACCCGCATCGCCCGCGTGGAAATCCACGAGTTCGGCTTCGACGCCGTCAATCTCGGCCGCCATGGCGATGGCGGGGCGCTGGGGGCTGTGAGCTATGCCAAGGGCGCCGTGACGCGGCTGTCGAAATATGCCGTGCGCATCGAGACCGCGGACGGCTGCCGCGGCGAGTATGTCGCGCTGTGGGTGGCAAGCCCGAGTGCCCTGGCGCAGACCAAGATGCTGGCGGCCGGGCTCGTCGGGCGCGAGGCGGAAGAGCGCGAGGGCATCTACGAGGACGTCAAGCGCGACCTGCGCCAGTTCGACCATATGGGCCACGGCCCGCTCGACATCGCGCTGTGGGACTGGCAGGGCAAGCAGCTCGGCTGCTCGGTCTCGACGCTCCTCGGCGGCTTTCGCAAGCGTCTGCCGGCCTATGCCTCGACCTATCACGGCGACCGCGATGGCGGGCTGGACAGCAAGCAGGCCTATGCCGCCTTCGCCGAGCAGTGCCACGAGTTGGGCTACCGCGCCTTCAAGATCCACGGCTGGCTCGACGGCGATGCGCGCGAGGAGGCGGCGAACGTGCGCCATATCGCCGAAGCCGTCGGCGACCGCATGACCCTGATGCTCGATCCCGCCTGCACCCTCGATACTTTCGCCGATGCGCTCTACGTCGGCCGGGCCTGCGACGACGGCAACTTCTTCTGGTACGAGGATCCGTTCCGCGATTCGGGCGTTTCCGCCTTCGCCCACAAGAAATTGCGCGAGATGATCCGCACGCCGCTGCTGCAGACCGAGCATATCCGCGGCGTCGAGCCCAAGGCCGATTTCCTTATCGCTGGCGGCACCGACTTTTTGCGCTGCGATCCGGAATACGACATGGGCATCACGGGCGCGATGAAGATCGCCCATCTCGGCGAGGCCTTCGGCGTCGATGTCGAGGTGCACGCCGCGGGCCCGGCCCAGCGCCATGTCATGGCGGCCATGCGCAACACCAACTTCTACGAGGTTGCCCTGGTCGGCCCCGACTGCCCCAACGCCCTGCCGCCGATCTACACTTGCGGCTATTCGGACCGGCTCGACTGCATCGGCGGGGACGGCTGCGTGCCCGTGCCCGACGGCCCCGGCCTCGGCGTCAGCTATGACTGGGACTTCATCGCGGCCAACCGCACGGCGCTGACGACCTTCGGCGGCTAATCACGGCCTGTCGCGCCCGTCTTTCTGAACACGCGCCCGAGCACGATGGGGCTGACCACCGTCGTCACCACCGACATGATGACCACGGCCGAGAACAGTTGCGTGACGATGCCGCCCTCGGCGACGAACAGCCCCGCCTGCAGCGCGATGCCGGCGATGACCAGCTCGACGGCGCCGCGCGGGCTCATGCCGATGCCGATGGCGAAGGCGTCCGAGCCCGAGAAGCCGAAGCCGCGCGCCGCCACGCCGGCGCCGGCGATCTTGCCCATGAAGGCAAAAACAATGAGTAAAGTAAGGAACATGGGAACCTCGACGACCGAAGCGAAGTCGAGCGCGAAGCCGATCGAGGCGAAGAAGATGGGCGCCAGGAATCCGAAGGTCATGGCCGAGATGGTGTTGTACACTCGTTCATAGCTTTGCGCGTCTATGGTCGAGCGGCCGAAATAGAGCCCGGCAACGAAGGCGCCGAGAATGAAGTGCAGACCCAGCGCCTCGGCGAGGACGGCGAAGGCGAAGGTGGCGACGAGCATGGTGT
>CAZVDW010000037.1:0-1663 GCA_964625645.1 uncultured Rhodospirillaceae bacterium | reverse complement strand
CGTCGTCACCTCATAGGCGCTGTCGATGGACTGCGTGCCCGGCTCGACCAGGGTTACCTGCTGGCAGGCCGCGGCAAGCAAGAGCAGGACGGTGGCCAGAGCCCGCATCACCGAAGATCCTCGATATAGGCGCGGATCATCGCCGTGTCCTCGGCTTGCGGCGCGGCAACCAGATAGCGGGTGAAGGCACGCCGGGCCTCGCTCGCGCGGCCCAGCGACCACAAGGCCAGGCCGAGGCCGCGATGGGCCGCGGCCGGCGCGTCGCCGTTCGCTGTCGCCTGGCGATAGGCGGCCAGGGCTTTCTCGTGCTCGCCGCTGCGGCGATACATCTCGCCGCGCCAATACTGTGCCTCGCCGGCCTCACCGAGGCGTCGCAGGACGACGTCGAGCGCGCCGTAGCGGCCCAAGCCGATTTCCGCCGCGATCCAGTCGCTGCGATGGTGCGCCACGGCGTCGCGAAAGCGCTCGGCGAAGCGCTCGCCGCCACGGGTTTGCGCGAGCTCCGTCAATTCGGCCAGGCGCTCGTCGCTGGCGGGGTGGGTCGAGAGCAGCAGCGGCGGCGCCTGGTCCTCGTCCATCGCCTGCTGCTCGGCGACGGCACTGCGCCAGACCGCGGCGGCGGCGCCGGCATCGTAGCCGGCGGCGGCGAGACGCTCGAAGCCGAGGCTGTCGGCCTCGCGCTCCTGCTCGCGCGAATAGCCGAGCAGCGCGAGCAATGTGGCGAGGCGCACGAGACTGCTGGCGCCGCCATAACCGCCGACGGCGGCGGCGACCGAGAGGAAGGTCACGGCAGAGGTGGCCGCGCGCGTCGTGCGCCAGCGCTCGATGGTGTGGCGGCGCTGGTAATGGGCGACCTCGTGGCCGAGCACGGCAGCAAGCTGGGCCTCGTTCTCGACGCGCAGGAGCAAACCCGTCCAAACCGTCATGAAACCGTTCGGCGCCATCGAGGCGTTGAAGCCCGCGCGCTCGACGACATAGACGCGGATATCGTTGCAATAGTCGCCGGCAACGCGGCAGGCGACCTCGCGCACATAGGCCTGCAGGGCTTCGTCGGCGACCAGGGCGCCGGATGTCAGAAGCTCGCTTTCGGCCTGCTCCATCTCGGCCCAGACGCCGCGCTCGTCGCGTTCCGCCTCGGCCAGGTTGGTCTGGCCCGGCGCGATGTCGGGCAAAGGCGCGGCACAGGCGCCGACGAGCAATAGTGCGCAAGCTGTCGCCACGGCCCTCATAGCGGCAGGCCGTCGAGCAGCCGCCGCGTGGTTTCATGTGCGCCTTGTTCCTCGCGCGGGTCGCCGATGCTGCTGGTCAGGCTGTTGAACCAGACGATGCGGCCATCGTCGAGGTCCACCAGCGAGACGAAGCCGAATTGCCGGCCCCCTGGCACCACCGCGCCGAGAGCCGCGCCGATTACCATCAGGGCGACCCGCCCGGCGCTGGAGAAACTGTCGCGCAAGGTGAGAAAGAGGGCGTAATCGGCGTGCGTGTCGCTGCGCAATGCCGTAATGCCCGGGCCGAGGGTGTAGTCGAGGGTCGGCTTGGTCGGCAGCTCGAGGATCGGCAGCTGGCCGTGAAAAAGAATGGCCGAGCCGACGGCGTCGTGCAGCTTGACCAGCTGCAGGTGCCGCGGCTGGTGGCTCAGCAGCGCATCTTCGGGTGGGGCGTA
>CAZVDW010000036.1:0-2752 GCA_964625645.1 uncultured Rhodospirillaceae bacterium | reverse complement strand
TCAGGGCCAGGGAGGCGCCGGCCGGGTCGAGGCGGCCGCTGTCATGGAGCGCGCTGCCCAGGCCGCTCAGCACCTTTTCGTTGAAAACGACCACCGGTACCCGCGCCGGGCCACCGAAGACCACCAGTCGAATGGAGTTGGAGCCGATGTCGACCACCGCGCGGCGCACGCCGGCGTATCCTTTCATGGTATCAGGCTTGCGGGCCGATCCGTAACGCGGCCGGGGCACCGCCGCGTTGCAGCGCCTTGCCGCGCCCGGACAGGCTGGGGTTGGTCATGAAATAGGTATGGGCGGAGAAGGCATCGTCGCCTGCTTCCACCTTGCGATAGACGCCATCCGGACCGAGCACGGAGCTTTGTGCTTCGTCTTTGAGGTTGGCCAGCATGACCTGGTTGAGCACCTGCCGGTGAACGGTTGCATTGGTGATCGGCACCAAGGCCTCGCAACGGCGGTCGAAATTGCGCGGCATCCAATCGGCGGACGATATGAAGAGCTTGGCGGCCGGCGACGGCAGGGACTCGCCATTGCCGAAACAGACGATGCGCGCGTGCTCGAGGAAGCGCCCGACAATGCTTTTCACGCGAATGGTCTCGCTCATGCCGGGAACACCCGGGCGCAGACAACAGACGCCACGCACAATCAGGTCTATCTCGACGCCGGCTACGCTGGCTTCGTACAGCTTGTCGATGATGGTGCCATCGACCAGGGAATTCATCTTGGCCCAGATCGATGCCGCCCGCCCGGCCTTGGCGTGGGCTATCTCCCTGTCGATATGGTTAAGTATGGTCGTGCGCAAAGTCATGGGCGCGACGCTGACGCGGGAAAAATGATCGGGCACCGCGTATCCGGTCGTGAAATTGAAAATTCGTGCGGCGTCGCGCGCCAATTCCTCGTCACAGGTGAAGAACGAAAGATCCTCATAGATGCGGGCCGTCACCGGGTGATAATTGCCGGTGCCGAAATGCACGTAGGAGCGCAGCGCCTGGTCCTCGCGGCGCACCACATTGGAGATCTTGGCGTGGGTCTTCATGTTCATGAAGCCGTAGACCACATGCACGCCGGCACGTTCCAGGTTGCGCGAGAGCTTGAGATTGCTTTCCTCGTCGAAGCGTGCCTTCAACTCCACCAGGGCGGTTACCGTCTTGCCGGATTCGGCGGCTGCGATCAGCGCCTTCACGATTGGCGATTCGGCGCTGGTGCGATACAGCGTCTGCTTTATGGCAATGACATCCGGGTCCGTGGCAGCCTGCTGGAGAAACTGCACCACGACGCCAAAGCTCTCATAGGGATGGTGGACAATAAAGTCCTTGGCGCGGATTGCCGCAAAGCAATCATTATCATATTCGCGGACGCGCTCGGGGAAGCGCGGCGTGTAGCTGGGGAAGTGCAGGTCCGGACGGTCACAATCGACGAGCTCGCCGAGCTGCGCCATGCCGAGAATGCCGTCCACGATGGTGACGTCGCTGTTTTCCGCATGCAGCTCTCCCGTTACCATTTGTAATAATTCTGCCGGCATGTCAGCGCCTATCTTGAGGCGGACGATGCCGCCCCGCCGTCGTTGCCGCAACGCTGTTTCGAACAGGAGAACCAGGTCCTCAGCCTCTTCCTCATATTCGATGTCGCTGTCGCGAATGAGTCGAAAGCAACCGCGTCCGGTTACCCGATAGCCAGGAAACAATTGGTCGATAAAAAGCTCGACCAGGGACTCGAGCGGCAGAAAGCGGATCTCGTCGCCTGGCAGGCGGATAAATCGCCTTGTCTGCTCAGGCAATGGCACAAGGGCACGCAGGGTGCGGCCGTCTTCGCCCTCCACAAGCTGCATCGCCAGCGCGAACCCGCGATTGGCGATGAAGGGGAAAGGGTGCGCCGGATCGATAGCCAGTGGCGTCAGGACGGGGAAAACCTGCTCAAGAAAATAGTCGCGCAGCCAGTCGATTTCGGCGTCTGAAAGGGCGTCGGAAGCGACCACCGCTATGCCTGCGGCCGCCAGCTCGGCGAGCAACGCGCGCCAGGTTTCCAGCTGTACGTCCATCAAGCGGTTGGCGTCCGCCGTGACTTCCTGCAATTGCTCGGCCGGTGTGCGACCATCCAGGCTGCGGTGGGTAAGGCCATTGCGGACCTGGCCCTTGAGGCCGGCGACGCGCACCATGAAAAATTCGTCGAGGTTGCTGGCCGAGATTGACAGGAAGCGCAGGCGTTCGAGCGGCGGATGGGCTGTGTTCTCCGCCTCGGCCAGCACCCGCCAATTGAATGCCAACCATGACAGCTCGCGGTTGAAATAGCGTTCGCGTGGTGCCGACGGCGCAGCAATCGCCGGCCCTGTCTCCGCTACCGTGTCAGCAGTCTTTTGCTGCGCCATCACCTTTCTCCCTAGAACGTAGCGCGATGGTTGCCGCCATCCATCAGGAAGTGCTGGCCGGTGACGAAGCCCATTTGTGCCGAGCACAGGAAGGCACAGGCATCGCCGAACTCGGCCGGGTCGCCGAAGCGGCCAGCCGGGTTCAGGTCGGCCAAGGCGGCGGCCATGTCCTCTTCACTCTTGCCGGCCGCTTTCGCCCGGAAGGTGATATTGCCGCGCAAACGGTCCGTATCGAACGGTCCCGGCAGCAGGCAATTGATGGTCACGTTGTGGCGCACGGTCTGGCGGGCGATGCCCGCCAGGAAGCCGGCCAGGCCGGTGCGTGCCCCGTTCGAGATGCCAAGCTCCGGAATTGGGGTCTTGGTGGAACTGGAGGTGATGTTGACGATGCG
>CAZVDW010000035.1:0-2272 GCA_964625645.1 uncultured Rhodospirillaceae bacterium | reverse complement strand
CGGACGCCGGCGGAAGCGTATGCGCAGCAACCGCCTGGGGATATGATGGACAAGCCGCTTCGCGCCTTGCCCACATCTCCACAGGCGCAACAGCAGCAAAAAGAGGATCGATCGGAAGGCTTTTTGGCGGCATGATCAGGCTGTGGAATACACCTTAGCAAAGCCGCCAACCTGTCCAACAATGTGGGACCACCTCATGACGAGGTCTTCCGCCCGTTCTCGCGTCTGAGCGCCGACGCAGCGGGCATTCAGGGCACGGGCATCGGCTTGACCATCAGCCGCCAGCTGATAGAAAGCATGGGCGGCAGCCTCGACTTCGAGAGCACGCCCGGCCAAGGCAGCACCTTCTGGTTCGAGCTGCCGCTGGCTTAGGGACAGGCGCTCACGAAGCGGATGTCGCGCACGAAGGCGTGGGTGCGGGTGCCGCCATTGTCACTGTCGGCGATCACCGCGACATGGCTCGGCAAGGCCGCCGGAGCGCCGAAGGCGCGGCGGTAATCGACCGCGATATCGACGCATTCGTCGAGCCAGACCCCGTTCGGCTGCTCGCCGCCGGGGCGCAACAGCACGATCTCGCCGGCGGCGCCGAGGAAGGGGCTCGGCTGCACCTCGCCGCGCTCGCCCAGCCCACCCCAGGCATAGGACAGCACCCGCCCCGGCGCCGCCTCGCCGCGCGCCATCTCCACGAACACGCGCACCACGGATTCCCAGAAGCCGGCCCGCGCGGCATCGTAAGGGTAGGTGACATAGACCGCGACGGCCCGGTCGTCGCGCTCCGGATCGCGCAGGTCGCTGGGCGGGCCGCTTTCGTCGACGCGCCAGCGCCAGGCCAGGCACGGCATCTTGTCGAGCGGCGCCTCCACCGCGTGATAGAGCGCCGAGATGCTGTCCTCGCCGAGGATTTCCAGGGCGCCGTCCTCGTGGCCGATGAAACGGTTCGGCGCCAGGCCGTCGAAGGTGAATTCCTGCCAGCCAAGCCCTGCCAGGTCGGGGCCCAGCGCTAGCGGCTCGGCCCCTGCCGGCACAGCGGCGAGCACGGCCAGGACGGCAAGTGCCCGCTTTGCGCTCACGCCGGGGGTTCTCCCCCCTCGGGGCCGTAAAAGACGACCCAGGTGGCAAAATCGTCGGAGAAATTCTCGAAACGATGAACTTCGCCGGCCGGCGCGAACAGGGCGTCGCCGGCGCGAAAGCGCGTGCGCTCGTCGCCGAGCACGAACCAGCCCTCGCCGGCGACCACCAGATAGACCTCGTCTTGGGTATGCGGCGTCTGCCGGTCGATGCCGTGCGGCGCGTAATAGCGCAGCGTCATGCTGCCGTGCGACATCACGAGCGCCGAGCGGGCGCCTTCGGGGATGGCGGCGTTTCGCGCCGTCGCGAGCGCCACGTGCCAGTCGAAATCCGTCACGATCCATCCTGCTTCCGCCAGCGCAACACCGGCTGACGCGCGGCCTGCACTTCGTCGAGCCGCCGCCTGGGCGCATGCCGTGGCGCCGCTTCGAAAAACCCGGTTTCCCCGGCCTTGGCCTTGGCGATCAGCGCCCGCATGGTGGCGATGAAGCCGTCCAGGGTCTGCCGGCTTTCGGTCTCCGTAGGCTCTATCAGCATCGCCCCGTGCACGACCAGGGGAAAATAGATGGTCATGGGATGGCAACCCTCGTCGATCAGGGCCTTGGCGATGTCGAGGGTCGTGACGGCCGTATCGGCAAGGGCGCTGTCGTCGAACAGCGCCTCGTGCATGCAGGGCCCGGGAAAGACCGGCGGCAAGAGGTCGGCGAGGCCGGCGAGAATGTAATTGGCGTTCAGCACCGCATCCTCCGAGACTTGCCTGAGACCGCTGCCGCCGTGGCTCATCATGTAGGCCAGGGCGCGCACGAAGACAGCGAACTGGCCGTGGAAGGCGCGTAGCCGGCCCAGGGAGCGCGACACCGCCGCGCCTGCTTCCGCAAGCTGCAAGCCGTGCGCGCCGCCGACCACCCAGGGCAGGGGCGCGAAGGGCGCCAGCTCGGCGCTCAAGGCCACCGGCCCGGCACCGGGGCCGCCGCCGCCGTGGGGGGTGGAGAAGGTCTTGTGCAAATTGAAATGCATGGCATCGACGCCAAGGTCGCCCGGGCGCACCCGGCCCATGATGGCGTTGAGGTTGGCGCCGTCGCAGTAGAACAGCGCGCCCGCTTCGTGTGCGGCCGCCGCAATCTCGACGATGTCGCGCTCGAACAGGCCACAGGTGTTGGGGTTGGTCAGCATGATCGCCGCTACGTCGTCACCAAGCCGCGCC
>CAZVDW010000034.1:0-3531 GCA_964625645.1 uncultured Rhodospirillaceae bacterium | reverse complement strand
CAAATAGTAGCCTGCGAACGGCAGCGGGATCAGCGCCATGATGGCAACGAAGTTGGCGATGTAGCCCATCCAGTCGTAATGCGCCTTCTCGGCGGCGCTCTTGGCGCCGATGAACTTGACCGCGGCATAGGAGCCCGCCACCAGGCCGCCGAAGGCCATGTTGCCAAGCATGCGGTGGATCGCCACGGGCGTCGCCAGCACGTTCTCGAAGGCCTGCCACAGCGTGCCCACCATCTCGCCGGCCTCGCTGACCCCGGCCGGGCTCATCATGAAGCCGGCCCAGCTGTTGGCGAGCTGCATGATGGCGGTACCGGCAACGTTGAGCAGAATGCCGATAAAGATGTGCAGGGTCTTGCGGCCGCGCAGGATGAGCAGGCCGACGCCAACCGGAACGATGTACAGAAGGGCGATGAAGCTGCGCGTGTCGCCGCGCATCTCGACGCCGAGGCCGGTGAAGAAGAACACCGCGGCGAAGATCAGCACCAGCACGCCGAGGCCCTTGAACAGCCATTGCAGGCGGCCATCAAAAGCCTTGCCGCCCTTCATCCAGTGCCAGCCGTAATAGTACATGTAGAGCAGGAAGGTCTCGGCGAAGAACAGCAGGGCATACAGGAACATGATGTCCTTGAAGGTCCCTGCCATGTAGCCCATGAAGGTCGGGTAGAGGGTGAACAGCGCGAAGGCCAGCAGGCCGCCGAGCGCCGCGGTGGTGGCATAGGCGACGCTGAGCAGGCTGGTGAATTCGTAGGCGAGCTTGTCGAGACGGTCGTCGCCCTTGCGCCAGCCGACGATCTCGACGATCACCGCGAACAATGGCACGCCGAGCACGAAGGCGCCGAAGAACAGGTGCATCTGGGCCAGGAACCAGATCAGACGGCGCGAATCCAGACCCAGGAACTGGCGGTATTCGTTGACCTCCTGCGCCGCCACCGGCGAAGCCAAGAGAGCCAGGCAAAGCACACCCAGGGCGCTGAAGCCGAGCCGGCGCCAGCTCTTGCGATCCCTATGCCTGCGCGGGTCTGCCATCTATTCCTCTCCGGCCGCGAAGCGCCTGACGAAATCCAGCAGCTGACTTTGCTCGTGCAGACTGAGCACGTCTTCCCAGGGAGGCATGTCGTTCAAGCCCGTCTTCATGGTCGCGAGCAGCGCCGCATCGCACTTCTCGAGGCGCTCGCCCGCCGCGAAATTGGGTGCGCCGGGAAGGATCGGAAAACCGTCATAGCCGTGACAAAAGGCGCAGTTCTCTTCGTAGAGCAGCGCCAGCGCGTCGTCATCGATCGGCTCGGGCGCCTCGTCCTCAGCCTCGTCTTCAGCGTCGGCCATCTCTACGCATTCGACCGCCGCCGGCGCCGTATCGGCTTCGTCCTCCGCAATCGCGAGGCCGCCCGGTACCATCAAGACGAACAGCGCCAGGACAATCTCTCGAAGTGCACACGGATCCATCACGCGACCTCGCCTGCCCTGTCGACGCCCGCGGCCAGGATACCGGCGAGGGATTCGATACAGACGCCATGCAACTCGATGTATTCCGGCAGCGCCAGAATGCGCAGCAGCCTGGCCCGCGAGCGTGTGTCGCCGAGACGCCGCAGCGCGGCAACGACGTCGCGGGCAAGACTGCCGTCGGGCCGGAACAACAAGGCCAGCGTGGCATCGCGATGGGCCTCGCCGAAATGCGCCGCCGTCAGCCCACGCAGCGCTTCGCGGCAGACGTCGGTCTCGGCGTCGTTCAGGCCATGCAGCAGCGCCGCCGCCGCCACTTCGCCCTCGCAGCGCGCCAGGAAGCGCACGGCACGGGCGCGAATATCGATATCCGCATCGTCGAGCAGCGCGCGGCCGCCGGCCACGGTCTCGGGCGTCCCGGCATAGGCTTCGGCCGTGACCAGGGCCGCCAGTCTGACTGCCGGCTCCGCCGCGGCCAATCCAGCTGCAACAGCCGGCACCGTGCCAGCGTCGTCAAGCCCGGCAAGCGCGGCAAGCGCTTGCGCCCGCAAATCGGGCAAGGCCGTCTGCGTGGCCGCGATCAACGCGGACGCCGCGCGGCTGTCCCCGGCGCCGAGCAGACCCAGCAGCCTGGCGGCGACAACGCGCCCCGGCGCCTCGCTTTCATCCGCGACCGGCTCGGCAGCGCCCGCCGGCTGTTCCGGCTCGGCGGCGAGCATCGCGGCGAGGGTCGACGAGGCGGGATCGGCCGCCGCCGAATCGCGCACCCATTCGGCGATCTCGACCGGCATTTCCGTGCCCTGCTGCTCAGGCGCCTCGGGGCTCTCCGCGCCAACCGCGAGCATCGCGATCAAGCGCGTGACCGCGGCCTGGCCGTCGAACCTGGCCAAGGTGGTCGCCGCGGCGTGGCAAATACGCTCGTCGCTGTCGCCAATGGCGGCGAGAAGCGCGCCGCGGGCCGCGTCGTCCTCGTCGTCGCCCGGGTGCAGCGCACGCAACGCCTCGACGCGCACGTGGATGTCGGTATCGGAGACGGCGAGGCAGGCCAACAGCGCCCGCTCCGCACCCGGCTTGCCGATAGCCGACAGCGCGCGCGCCACATCGCGCTGCAAATCCGCACCGGCGCCGTCAAGCAGCCTGGCCAGCGGCGCCACCGAGGCGTTGCCGCCGATACCTCCCAGGACCCTGACGATGGCCTGCCGGACGTGTTCGTCGCGAAACGCCAGCAGTTCCAGCAGACGCGGCTCGAGCGCCGCATCGCCACGTTGCGTGAGCACGGCCACGACCGCCTCGCGCACCTCGGTGTCATGGGCGACGAGCAGGCCGGCGAGCGGCGCCACATAGGCCGGATCGCCACAGGCGCCGAGCGCCCGGATCACGCCGATGCGCACGACGGGGTCGCGGTCGTCGAGCAGCCGTGGCACAAGCGCCGCCACGTCGGGCGCCAGGCTGCCCCCGCCGGCGGCGATCTCGGGCAGTTGCACCAGAACCCGCGCAGCACGCCGGCGGGCATGCCCATCCTCGCCACCGAGGCGCGCCAGCACCGCCTGCCGCGCCGCCTCAGCGTCGAGCTTCGACAGCACCTGGAAGGCGAGCTCCTGCATGTCGTCGAGCAGCGGGTCTTCGACCACCGCCATGACCGCCGGCAGCGCCCGCGCATCGCCGATCTCGCCAAGCGCCTTCAGGGCTTGTGCGTGCACCTCCCAGGACGCCATGAACTCATCATCGTCCACCGTATCGTCGAGCGCGGGATAGCCTTCGTGAGACAGGCAGTCGACCAGCGCCGACAGCGAGCGCGGCGCGGCGATGGCACCCAGCGCCAGCGTGGCCTGCATGCGGACCTCGCCATCGGGGTCGCCCCGCATCCGTGCCACCAAGCCTTCGACGGCATCATCGAGCTGCAAGGCGGCGGCCGCCATGGCGGCATCACCGCGGATGTCCGGATCGGCATCGTCGAGCGCCGCCGCCAAGCGCTTGCGCGCCGCCGGACCAAGCTCTCCGAGACGGGCCAGGGCGGCGATGCAACAACTGCGCAGCTCCGCCACATCGCCATCGAGTGTGGTGCACAAAGCATCGATCACGGCATCGCGG
>CAZVDW010000033.1:0-4103 GCA_964625645.1 uncultured Rhodospirillaceae bacterium | reverse complement strand
GATCCGCAAGGCTGCTGCGCGAACCTATGACGAGCTATGGCAAGCCGCCGGAGCCGTCTGCGACCTCTTCTCGGAAGAAGAATGCCAAAACTATTTCAAAGCTGCCGGATATGAGGCCAATTAAATGCGACACGCTCTAGCACGCACCACTGGCAAAGCCGAATCGGCCCGCGCGCTTTGCCAAGACATGGCCTTACCCCTTGACGCAGACGACCTGCTTCAAGGTGTGCACCACGTCGACGAGATCGGCCTGGGCGGCCATCACGGCGTCGATGTCTTTGTAGGCCATGGGCGTCTCGTCGATGACGCCGGCGTCCTTGCGGCACTCGACCCCGGCGGTGGCCTGCTTGTGCTCGTCGACCGAGAAGGTGTTGCGGGCCTCGCTGCGGCTCATGCGGCGCCCGGCGCCGTGGGAGCAGGAGTCGAAGGCCTCCGCGTTGCCCTTGCCGCGCACGATGAACGAGCGCGCGCCCATGGAGCCCGGGATGATGCCGAGCACGCCCTCGCCCGCATGCACGGCGCCTTTGCGGGTGAGCCAGACATCGGCGCCGAAATGGTGCTCGCGCTGCACATAGTTGTGGTGGCAATCGACCACGGTCTTGGCCGCGCGGAAGCGCGGCAGGTGCTTTTTCAGCACCGCCAGAATGCGCTCCATCATGACCTCGCGGTTGGCGCGCGCGAAGCCCTGGGCCCAGCCGACGGCGGCGACATAGTCGTCGAACAACGGCTCGCCTTCCTCGAACCAGGCCAGCGAAGCGTCGGGCAGATTGTCGGCCAGGCCCTTCTTCCTGATCGCGCGCTTGGCCTGCTCGATGAAGTGGCGGCCGATGGCGTTGCCGATGCCGCGCGAGCCCGAATGCAGCATGACCCAGAGCTTGGCGCGCTCGTCGAGGCAAAGCTCGACGAAATGGTTGCCGCCGCCGAGGGTGCCGAGATGAGCCAGCGAGTTGGCCTTGGCGAGCTTCGGATGGCGCGCCTCGATATCGCGCAGGCCCTCGGCCAGCCCGCTGTCGACAAAACGATGATCGACGCGCGGCGGCGTCGCGTCACGCCAGCCGCCGCTCTTGGCGTTGCCGTGCGGCACGGTGCGCTCGATGGCGCCGCGGATCTGCGCCAGGTTGTCGGGCAGGCGCGCGGCATCGAGGTCGGTCTCCACCGCGCTCATGCCGCAGCCGATATCGACGCCCACCGCCGCCGGCACGATGGCGCCGAGGGTCGGGATGACGCTGCCGATGGTGGCGCCGATACCGAGATGCACGTCGGGCATCACCGCCACATGCTCGTGGATGAACGGCAGCCGCGCCACGTTCTCGAGCTGGCGCATGGCCTGCTCTTCGACCGGCACACCGCTGGTCCAGGCGCGCACCGGCACGCCGCCACCGACCTCTATGCGCGTATGTCCTGTCATAATCCTTACTCCCGGATACACGAAGCCCCTCCGCGGCATTCCGGGGAGGGGCTTCGTCCGTCGTGTCTCTGCGCACACGCTCAGCGCGCGCGCACCCTTCGGCGATCGAAGCCCATTGAATAGATGGTTAGCGAAGCGTTCATCGTCGAAGGTCCGTATGTTGCGTTGGGGAGCGGCGTATACGCCTCTCTCGGCATGGCGTCAAGCGGCGTTCGCGAAATCGGTCTATCTCGGCTTGCGGCCGCCGCCTTTCGTTGCCTTGGCCGTGACCGTGTTCGACGGCTCCGAGGTGAGGTCGGGAACGCTGATGAAAGCTTCGACATAGTAGCGCTGCCCGTCCGCCTCCGCCGCATCGACGAAACCCGTCACATCGGCACCGAGCGTGACGACCAGGCTATAAGTAATGGCACCCTTTCGCTTCTTTCCGGAATAGAGCCGGAAGCCGTCCTCGTTGGCGCTGTTGTCGGTCCAGGCAAGCGCGATGCCGCCGCCGCCGACCGTCGCCGTAAGATCGCTCGGGCCGGCCAGGGTCGGTGGCGGTGCGGGATCGACGGTGATGCGCACCATGTCGCTCGACGGCGCCGCCTCGCCGTCGCTGACGGACAGGGTGATGTCGTGCTGGCCGACGCTGAGCGGGACGGCGGGCGTGGCGCCCATGGCAATGACGGCGCCGCCTTCGCGCCATTCGTAGCTCAGCGCGTCGCCGTCCGGGTCGGACGAGCCGCTGCCGTCGAGCGCCACGATCTCCTGCCCGTCGCCGTCGCTGTCGACAACGGTCCGGTCGGCGCCGGCATCGGCCACTGGCGGCGCGTTGCCGCCCGGCGGCGCGCCTTCATGCGCGACCAGCGCGGCATGGGCAGCGCTCAAGGCGTCCCACAGCTCGGCGTAAAGGAAGCCGTCCGGGTCGGCCAGACCGCGGTTGGCGCGACGGCTGGCATCGTCATAGTCGAGCCACTTGAACCAGTGCGTGCCGACGACATAGGGCAGATTGTAAAAATCATAGGTGACAGCGCGCGCCTGCTCGGCCCGCTCGGCCTGGGTCGCAACCGCCTTGGCCCAGGAGAAATCGAGCATGTCCGGATCTTCGTAGAGGCCGGAATCGAGCCCCGGCACGGACCACTCGGTGACGAAAATCGGCTTGCCGGTCGCCGCATGCACATGAGCGAGAGCTTCCAACATGCCGTCCGACAGCCCGTAGCGCGCATTCTCCGGATACATGTTGATCATGATGGCGTCGAAGGCCGCGGCATAGATGTCGAGATAGGGCTCCCAGGCGGTGTAGTCGCCGAGCGCCAGCTGCGGGCTGAAAATCAGATGCTGGGTGTCGCTGGCGGCGACCGCCTGCTCGAGCACGCGCACATATTCGCGCACCATCTCGACCGCGAAGGCGGCGAAGTCGTCATACATGGCCCCGGCGGTGACTTCCGGATCGGGCTTCTGCGCCAGGATATCGTCGAAGCTCGCGAACGACGACGCCCAGGCGGCATTGAGGGCGCCGATCGAGGCGCCGTAGCGGGCCGAGAGAAAGTCGCGCAAGGCGAGCGAGGCGTGGGCCGAGTAGACATAGCGCTGCAGGTCGTGGTGCGTGGCCTCGTTGTCCGGGCTCCAGCCGACGAACCAGGGCGTGTCCTCGACGAGATAGAGCCGGCCGGCGTAGTGCGCATTGAGGTAGGCGACAAAATTCGGATCGAAAGGATCTGGGAATTCGTGGCCGCTGCCGCCGGTATGTTCGCCGAGCGCGTTTTCGAGATAGCTGTAGTCCGTGGTCGGATCGCTCAGGTTCTCGGTCTGGAACACGTAAAGCGGCTCGTCGCCGCGCGGCAGCAGCACCTCCTCGTTGGCCTCGCGCCAGCGGTAAAGGCTCGACCAGCCGCCGAGGGCGTTAAAGCCGCCGCCTTGCAGCAGGGTGGCGAATGTGTCGGCCGCGACGTTGTCGCCCTTGGTCCAGTTGGGGCCGTGGGTGCCGCGGGCGTAGAACGGCTCGCCGTCCGGCGCGACCAGCCACCAGGTGCCGTTGTCCTCGATCAGCTCGACCGAGCTGGCGGCCGCCAGGGGCGCCGGCGGCGGCGGGCGGGTCAGCGGCGGCAACGAGGCAGCGAGCGGCGTGACGCTGTCCTCGAGGGTGATATCGGCGAAGAGCGCGCGGCCACCCGTCTTGGCCGACAGCCCGAAGCCCAGCGACATCGAATCCGCGCCGGGATAGGCGTTGCGGATGGGCAATTCGAAAGTCTGCCAATCGGCGGCCGTGCCGAGCGGGATGGTGATCTTGTGCAGGCGCGTCGTGCCCTGGTACCAGCTCACCGAGACCTCGAGGCCGTGCGCGACCAGGCCTTCGCTGCGAAAAGCGCCGCGCACGGTGCCGCTGGTGAAGGCAAACGGCTGCTCGTACTGATAGCGCACGCCCCAGCGACCGCTGATCCAGGGCCCGATGCTCAACGCCAGCCCCATGACCGGGTCATCGACGATGGCGAGCGTCGCCGCCTCCTCCTCGCTGAGGCTGGATCCGGGCTGCAGGAAAACCTTTTCCGACCACAACGCATCCTCGATGGGCAGCTCGTGCGTCGCGGCCAGGACACCTGTTCCCAGACACAGCATCAGGCAGAGCGCAGCAGCGAAGGCTCTCATGTTTCCATCACCTTTTCGCCCGGTTGTCCGGTCGAGAGTATCCTGTATGCGCCCGGCCTGTCACCCATGA
>CAZVDW010000032.1:0-2871 GCA_964625645.1 uncultured Rhodospirillaceae bacterium | reverse complement strand
AGCCATGCCTTCAACGACGTGGTCTTCAAGGGCCTGCTGTTCATGAGCATGGGCGCGGTCCTGCACATGACCGGCAAGATCGACGGCACCGATCTCGGCGGGCTCTACAAGACCATGCCGCTAACCACCGTCTTCTGTATCGTCGGCGCCGCCTCGATCTCCGCCTTCCCGCTATTCTCCGGCTTCGTCTCGAAATCGATGGTGATGGCGGCGGCCGCGCATGAAGGCTACACCGTGGTCTTCCTGCTGCTGCTGTTCGCCTCGGCCGGCGTCTTCCACCATGCCGGCATCAAGATCCCGTTCTTTGCCTTCTTCGCCCACGATTCCGGCCTGCGGCCCGGCGAGCCGCCGCGCAACATGCTCGTGGCCATGGGCCTGGCCGCCACCATCTGCGTCTTCAATGGCGCCTATCCCTGGCTGCTCTACGATCTTTTGCCGTGGCAGGTGGATTACCAGCCCTACACGCTGACCCACGTGATCACGCAGACGCAACTGCTGTTCTTCTCGGCGCTGGCTTTCACGCTGCTGATGATTGCCGGCCTCTATCCGCCCGAGCTGAAACTGGTCAACCTGGACGCGGACTGGCTCGCGCGCCGGCTCGGCAAGGCGCTGGCACTGGGCGTCGGTGGCGCCGTGATGGCGGCCTGGTCGAGCCTGATGTCGGCACTGCGCGGCACATTGGATGGTATCGGCGGCTACATGTGGCGCACACACGGGCCGCGCGGCATTCTGTCGCGCGCCTGGCCGACCGGAGCAACGGTGATGTGGATCGGCATCCTGCTCGCGGTCTATCTCTTGATCAACTACGTCTGACCTCAACGCCTTGAGCCGCGGCTCAAGGCAGCGTACCTTCCCTGTCATGAGTGGAGATAAACGTAGACTGGCGGCAATTCTGTGCGCCGACGTGGTCGGCTACTCACGGCTCATGGGCGCCGACGAGGAAGGTACCGTGGCGGCGCTCGAAGCCAGCCGCGCTGTCTTTCGCGGTCATATCGAGGACGGCCATGGCCGCGTCGTCGATACCGCCGGCGACAGCGTTCTGGCGATTTTCGACAGCCCGGTCGAAGCGGTGCGCAGCGCCATAGCCGTACAGGCCGATCTTGAGCGCGACAATACCGAGCGCGACGCGAATGCCCGCATGCTGTTCCGCATCGGCATCAATCTCGGCGACGTCATCGAAAAGCCGGACGGCACCATTTATGGCAACGGCGTCAACGTCGCCGCCCGCCTGCAGGGCCTGGCTCGACCCGGCGGCATCATGATCTCGGAGCCGGCGCATGAGCAGGTCGAGGGTCGCATCGTCGAGGCGTTCGACTATGTCGGCGAGCGATCGGTCAAGAACATCGCCCAGCCTGTGCGCGCCTATACGCTTGGTGGCAGCCCGAGCGAAGAGGACAGGCCGCGGCAGATTGCCGACAAGCCATCCATCGCGGTGCTGCCCTTCAAGAACATGTCGCGCGACGAAGAGCAGGACTATTTCGCCGACGGCATGACCGAAGACATCATTACCGAGCTCTCGCGCTTTGCCGAGCTGGCCGTGATCGCCCGCAACTCGGCCTTCGTCTACAAGGGCCAGGCGGTGAAAGCGAAGCAGGTGGCAGAAGACCTCGGCGCCCGCTATGTCGTCGAAGGCAGCGTGCGCAAGGCGGGAAATCGGGTTCGCGTCAGCGCTCAGCTCATCGACGCCGACAGCGGCAGCCAGATATGGGCCGACAAGTACGACCGCGACCTCGACGATATCTTCGAGCTCCAGGACGAGCTGACCCAGGCCATTGTGGCCACCCTGCCCGGCCGCATCGGCGACGCGGAACTCGAGCGCGTCAAGCGCAAGCCACTGAACGACATGGCGGCGCTGGACTACCTTCACGCCGGGCGTCTCCACCATCACGGCGTGACCAAGGACGACAACGACACCGCCGTGCGCATGCTCGACAAGGCCATAGACCTCGATCCCGATTTCGCCCAGGCCTATGCCTGGAAGGCCTGCGTTCTCGGCCAGAGATTTGCATTCGGTTTCAGCGACGCGGAGGGAAACGTCGTTCTCGAACAGGCCTTCGCCGCGTTGGACAAGGCTTTGGCGCTCGATGCGAACGACGTCGAGTGCCATCGCCTGCTGTGCGAAGTCCACATGTTGGAAGGGGATCTGGACCAGGCGGCCGTGCAAAACGAGCAGGCCCTGACGTTGAACCCCAATGATCCCCGGCTCGTGGCCCAGAAGGGCGAGCTTCTGACATGGCAAGGGCACCCGGAGGATGGTGCGGCCTGGATAGAGCAGGCCATGCGCCTCGATCCGTATGGCGCGCCGCGCCGCGTGCATTTGCTGGGACGCGCCATGTACTGCCAGGGCCGCTTCGAAGAGGCGGCCGAGGCCTATCGCAAGATAGCCGTGCCGCGCCAGGGCCAGCGGGCTGAATTCGCCGCCTGTCTGGCACAACTCGATCAGACTCAAGAAGCCCATCGTGTCGCGGCGGAAGTGCGGGAAAAAGACCCGGAATTTGTGATTTCAAGCTATCTGGACAGCTTGTCGTTTGAAGATATCGCCAGTCGGGATTCGCTCGCCGATGGCATGCGCAAAGCGGGGCTGCCCGAGTAATCTAGAAACGGGCGGGCTCACTCGTGTGCCATGCCATGGCTCAGTTGGCGCTGCCCGGGCGAATGATGTAGCGGCCGTCGCGCAGGCCGTCAAACATGGCGCTCGCCTCCGGATGGCCGACGGGCTCGCCGGTCTCGTCAGGCAGCAGGTTCTGCTCCGAGACGTAGGCGATGTAGGTGGTCTCCTCGTTCTCGGCCAGCAGGTGGTAATAGGGCTGGTCCTTGCGCGGGCGCACGTCGCGCGGAATCGCCTGGTACCACTCTTCCGTGTTCGCAAAT
>CAZVDW010000031.1:0-9839 GCA_964625645.1 uncultured Rhodospirillaceae bacterium | reverse complement strand
TTAGCGCCACCCCGGCAATCCCCGCGATCCCCGAGCCGAGGCCGAAGGTCATCGCGTCGACCCAGCCGGTGCGGATGCCCATGGCGCTCGCCATCGCGCGGTTCTGCGTCACCGCGCGCATCTGCAGGCCGAACCAGGTCCGGCGCAGCACCAGCAGCAGCACGCAAAGCACCATCAGCGAAAAGACGATGATGGCGATCCGGTTGTAGGTCAGCGTCAGCCCCTCGGCGGTCTGGATCGCGCCCTGCATCCAGGACGGCGTACCGACCTCCCGGTTGGTCGGGCCGAAGATCGTGCGCACCAGTTGCTGCAGGACCAGGCTCAGCCCCCAGGTCGCCAGCAGGGTTTCCAGCGGGCGGCCGTAGAGGAAGCGGATGATGCCGCGCTCGATGACGATGCCGAGCGCGCCGACGATAATGAAAGCGGCGGGTATGGCCACGGCCAGGGAATAGTCGAAGGAGGCGGGGAAGTGCTCGCGGAATACCTCTTGCACCACGTAAGTGGTGTAGGCGCCGAGCATGACCATCTCGCCATGGGCCATGTTTATCACGCCCATGACGCCGAAGGTGATGGCCAGCCCGATCGCCGCCAACAGCAGCACCGAGCCGAGGCTGAGGCCCTGGAACAGGTTTCCGACCAGGGTCCAGCGCGCGATCCTGGCATCGATCTCTTCAAGCGCCTCGCTTGCCGCCGCGCGCACGGCGGCATCGGGCTCGGCGAATCCGTCCGCGGTCTCGATCACCAGTGCGCCGACGAAAGCGCGGACATCGACATCGGTGAACGCGGCAAGACGCTTCACCGCCGCTTGTCGGATTTCGGAGTTGCCGGACGTGGCGATCCGTGCCGCTGCCAGGGCGCGTTCCAGCCGGTCGCGGACATCCTCGTCCGCTTCGTCCGCCACGGCCTGCTCCAGTATTGGAACGATGGCCGCAGTGGGTGTCTTGAATATGGCATCGGCCGCGGCCTCGCGCACCTCGGCATCGGGATTCAGCAGTGACATGCCGCCGATGACGCCGCGCAGCTTGCCGCGCAATTTGTTGTTGGCCTTGATCTTCTTGACGTCGCGCTTGCCGACCTCGCCAAGGGCTTCGCCGGTCAATGCGTCGATGATGCTGAATCCGCCGTCGATCTTATCGGCGAAGACGATGCGGTCGTCGGCCTTCACACGGTAGAGGCGGCCGTCCAGCATGGCCTGCAGGATATCGCGGGCACGGGCGTCGCCGCTTGCGGCCAGGGCATCAATGGCCGCGATCTTGTTGGCCGAGCCCTTGGCGGCGAGACCGCCGATACTCTCTTCGACAGTGGCGCCATGGGCAGCACTTGCCAGACCCAGAACGAAGGCTGCGAGGAGAATGCGCTTAAGAAATAGCATGGCGCTCTATGTTCTCTGAACGGAAGCGGCGGGACCCAGGGGAATCCCGCCGCCAGTAGTCGATCAGGCCTGCGTTACTCTGCGGCCGCGTAGCTCGGGTGCTCGCAATTGCCGCACACCCAAGGGTAGGTCCAATCCGCCACCAGCTTGGCGCTTTCGGGGATGAAGTCGCTCCAGGCATCGCCGACGACCACGCCGTCGGTCTGCCAGACGATGTCGAACTGACCGTCGTCCTGAATCTCGCCGATCATGACCGGCTTGGAGAGGTGGTGGTTGACGTTCATGGTGACGTCGTAGCCGCTCAGCGAGCGCACTTGCTGGCCGTACATGGCCTGGCGCACGGCATCGACATCGGTGGAACCGGCCTGGCGCACGGCCTGGGCCCACATCTGGAAGCCGATGTAATGGGCCTCCATGGGATCGTTGACGACGCGCTCGTCGCTGCCGATGTAGCCTTGCCAGGCGTCGATGAAGGCATCGTTGCCCTCGTTATCGACGCTCATGAAATAGTTCCACGCGGCCAGGTGACCGACCAGCGGCGCCGTATCGAGGCCGGACAGCTCCTCCTCGCCGACCGAGAACGCCACCACGGGAATGTCCTCGGCGCTGATGCCCTGGTTGGCCAGCTCCTTGTAGAAGGGAACATTGGCATCGCCGTTGATGGTCGAGACCACCGCGGTGGGCTTGCCGCTGGAGGCGAAGGCCTTCACCTCGGTGACGATGGTCTGCCAGTCGGAATGGCCGAACGGCGTGTAGGATTCGAGAATATCCTCGTCGGCCACGCCCTTCGAATGCAGGAAGGCACGCAGGATCTTGTTGGTCGTGCGCGGATAGACGTAGTCCGTGCCGAGCAGCACCCAGCGCTGGGCACCGCCGCCGTCTTCGCTCAGCAGATATTCGACGGCCGGGATCGCCTGCTGGTTCGGCGCGGCGCCGGTGTAGAAGACATTGCGCGAGCTTTCCTCGCCTTCATATTGCACCGGATAGAAGAGCAGGCCATTGAGCTCCTCGAAAACCGGCAGCACGGACTTGCGCGAGACCGAAGTCCAGCAGCCGAATACCGCCGCGACTTGCTCTGCCTCGATCAGCTCGCGCGCTTTTTCGGCAAACAGCGGCCAATCCGATGCCGGGTCGACGACCACGGCCTCGACCTGCCTGCCGAGCAGGCCGCCATTGGCGTTGAGGTCGTCGACCATCATCAGGACGGTGTCCTTGAGGGTGGTTTCGCTGATCGCCATCGTGCCCGACAGCGAATGCAGCACGCCGACCTTGATCGTTTCTTCGGCGGCAGCCGACCAGGCGGAGGTCATAAGCCCGGCGGTCAGTCCGAGCGCTGCGAGTGAGCGGGGTAAGCTTTTCATAGAATGTCTCCCAAACGAGGATGTTTTGCACCGCTCCCAAAGCAGCAAGCTCTGTGCCAGTCCGCTATCGTGGTCTCGTGACAGTCAATTTCGTGAGCGAATCTGCGGGTTAAAGAGGAGTCTTAGCGCGCCAAACGGGTCCAAAAGGATAGAGTGGCGCATGAACATCTCCGCTGAAAAATTATGCGAACGAACAAAAATTAGGCAGTATTCGAAAGATGTCGAAATAAGAGGCGAAAAATTGATCAATCACTGTGCACGTTTTGCGCGATAGAATATCATCGATTGACAGCGATGGTGTATGGGACATGCTCGTTTCGGAGGTTTTCGACGGCTCTCGAACGAGGTCGTTTTGCACCACGGAGCCTCCCGGGGCCCTGGCGCGGGATCACCTGCGCGGGGTCCCGCTTACCCATGCTTTCCGTGATTTCTTAGCCTATCAATCGATGCGCGTTCCGGCGGTACTTGTCGGCGCTCCTGTCGAGTGGCACCATTGCGCTGGCCGGCCGCTTGAAGAGCAGCGCCGGGGAAATCGAAATCAGGCAGGGGAACAGACCATGTGGATAGACAGCCGGCTCCGCCTTTGTGCGATTGGTGTGTTCCTGGCGATGATCACGCCGGCGCAGGCCGATACCAGCGACGAGCTGGCGGCCCTGTTGCCTGACTCCCTTGCCGGCATGGCGCGCACCTTCGCCAGGACCGACCCCGGCGAGACGGCCGTGGCGATTGCCGAGTACGATGTCACGGGCGATGGCCAGGGTGAGCTGGAAGTGCATGTCATCGATCTCGGCGCCTATGCGGAGGCGGTTCGCTTTCGCAGCCGGGTCCACGCCGCCGAAGGCCGTATCCAGACCACCGAGGTTGCCGGGCGCGAGGCCTTCCTGAACGATCCTTCCATCCCCGATTTGCCCCAGACCATCGTCATTGCGGGTCGGCTTGCCGTTATCGCCAGGCCCTACGGCGGGCCTGATGTCGGCAATCATGCCGCCCAGGCAAAGGCGCTGGGCGCCATGGATTTCTCTTCCTTGGAGGCTTGGTCCGCGGCGGCGGCGCCGACCGACGGCAGGCCGGATCTGCCCTGGGCGTTGCCGCTGACGCCCTCCTTCATGCTGCCGGCGGCGCTTTCCGGCATGGCCGCGAACCCGGCCGGCACCTATCGCCCACGCTTCACCAATTGGGGCGGACCGGCCGCCGAAGGCTATCGCTACGAAGCCTCCGACGGTGGCCCCGGCATCATCGCCATGGCGTGGGACATGGGCAGCCATGTCGGCGAGGCCACGCGCCTGAGCGCGGCCCGGGCCGCGCGCGAGGGCTGGACAGCCCTCGATCATCAGGGATATGCGGGCTATGTGACAGCGGATCCGGACCCGCGACTCTATCTCCAGGTCGAGCGTTTCCGTTTGAGCTTGGAATCCGTCAATGGCGGGCCTGACCTGGTGGCGGCGTTGGCCGATATCGACCTGGCGCGATTTACTCAATTCGCTGCGCTCAATCCGGCGCTCAAGGTTCTTGTCGATCCTGAAATGGCACAGGCGAGGCCGGTCGATCCGGCGCGGCTGCAAGCGGCCGTGGCGGAGTCCTTTGCCGGATTTACGCGCGTTGAAGTCGACGCGGAGGTACAGACGATCGAGGAGTTTCGCGGCATCGTTCAGCGCGTGAGCGCCGTGCGGGCGAACTACGAGAGCGGCAATGGCGACGAGATCGACGTCCAGATTTTCGATCCCGGCTTGACCATGTTCGCCAATGGCTCGCTGCTGGAACTCCACGCCTCGGTGTCGTCGGTGGTCGATGCCCGCGACCGCAGCGTGTTGTTGGGAGACCGGCGCGGTCGTGCGATGGCGTGGCTCGACGTCGATGGCCGCTTCGGTCTCGTCTTTATCGCCGGCCGCGATACCAGCCAGGAGGCCTTGCTCGACGCGGCGCTCGCCTTTCCGCTTGGCCCCATCGCCGCCTTGGGCGGTGCCGATGCGCCCGTCGGAGCAATCTTCTGCGCTGACGAAAACTGCTTTCAGACGGCCTTTACCGCCTGTACCCAGGCCAAATTCCGCACGCCGCGCATGTTGGGCGCTGTTGCCGAATATGAGATCCTCGGTCCCGCGGCCGGCGGCTGTCGCGTCTCGTTGGTCTATACGAGCAATCCCAATCCCGACTGGGTCGGCAAGCCGCTGGAAATGACCCTGCCCGTCGGTGGCGGCTTCATCGATACCTTCATGGCCGGCTTCCAAGCCTGCCTCGACGGCAGCGCCCCTTGCAGCGGCCCGCTGCTGGCGCAAATCCCCGGTACACCCACGCCCGCGCCGGCCGCGGCTGCGCCGGGCACCGCCGACGTGGTGTTGGTGCTCGATGTCTCCAACAGCATGTGGGGCCAAATCCAAGGCCGCTCGAAGATCGAGATCGCGCGCGAGGTCGTCGCCGACCTGATCGGCGAGTGGGATGCCGCCACCAATCTCGGCCTGGTCGCCTACGGCCATCGTCGCGCAGGCGACTGCAGCGATATCGAAGCGGTAATCCCGGTGGGCCCCGTCGATACGGCGCGCTTTATCGACCGCGTCAATGGCCTGGTACCGCGTGGCAAGACCCCGCTCAGCGAGGCCGTGCGCAGCGCGGCTCTAGCCCTCGGTTATACCGACCGCCCGGCGACCGTGATCCTGGTCTCGGATGGTATCGAAAGCTGCGATGCCGATCCCTGCGCTTTGTCCCTGGCCTTGGAACAATCGGGTGTCGCCTTCACCGCGCATGTGATCGGCTTCGACGTCGCCGATCCCACCGATCAGGCGCAGTTGAGCTGCATTGCCGACAATACGGGCGGCCAATTCTATACCGCGCGCAATGCCGACGAATTGGGTGAGGCCCTGCGCGCCGTGGCGGCGCCCGCCCCGGCACCCGAGCCGGTCACCGATGCGCTGATCGTGCTCGAAGCGGTCGAGGCCGCAGGCGGCCCGGCCATCGCCTCGGCGGCACTGCGCTGGACCGTGGTCGGGCTTGACAGCGAGGAGGCGGTGCTTAGCGACGCGGCGGGCGCGCGGCCCGAGCTGCGGCTCGATCCGGGCCGCTATTTCGCCCGCGCCACCCTTGGTGTGGCGGCGGGGGATACCCAGTTCGAGGTGGTCGCCGGCGAGGATGGCGTGCATCAGGTGGTGGTCGCGGCCGCGGCCAGCCTGGAGGCACCGGCCGAGGTCGCCGCCGGCAGCACCTTCGCGGTGACCTGGGACGGGCCCGGCAGCGACAGCGATCAGATCATCATCGTGCCGGCGGGGGCGCCCGAGGACGCGCCCCGCCTGCTCTATCCGGGTTATCCGAAGGATGGCAATCCGCTCGCTCTCGAGGCCCCGGGCGAGCCGGGGGCCTACGAGCTGCGCTATGTGAGCGCCGGCATCAGGCGACCGTTGGCCACGGCGCCGCTCACAGTCATCGCGGTGTCAGCCAGCCTGGTGGCGCCGGGCGAGATCGGCCAGGGATTGCAGTTCGAAGCGGCTTGGCAGGGTCCGAACAACACGGACGACTACCTGATGGTGTTCGATAGCGCCAGCGGTCACGCCAAGGGCGTCAAATACTCAACGCGCAACGGCAGCCCCACTATCGTCAGAGCGCCGCAGGAGGTTGGCGAGTACGAGCTTCGCTATGTGATCGGCAGCGACAACTCCACCTTGGCGAGCGTGTTCTTCCAGGTCGTGGTGGTGCAAGCGACTGCGAGCCTGGAGGCGCCGGCCCAGGTGGTCGGCGGCACCTATTTCGACGTGTCCTGGAGCGGGCCGGATGGCGAGGGGGATTACATCGTCATCGTCAAGGCGGGGGCGAGCGGAAATTTCGGTTACCGCGCCGCCACACGCAAAGGCAGCCCGGCTTCGGTCGGTGCGCCCGGCGACCCCGGTGCCTACGAGCTGCGCTACGTCCAAGGCGGCTCCGAGCGAACTCTGGCGGTGCGGCCGATCACCGTGGTGCAACAATAAGGGTAGGACGGTGCTTCGCCGGTGCCCGTGGTGTCCCGCGTTGTGAGACACTTCTGGTAAAGACTGGTAAAAATGTGACACACTTCGGAAATCGTATGTTCCGAAGCGAAAAGACGCCTGCGCCCGAGGCAAGCTTTAATCCAGATCAAGGCCGGCGCGGGCCCGCGGCGGACAATCGCGCCCCTGAGATTGCCTGGGGCAGAAGGGTGATTATGGCCAAGAGCAGGCGGAAGACAGTGCAGGATGCGGCGGCGCCCTCGATCCAGGGCGCCGAAGCCATGACCGGCAACGAGGCCATCGCGCGTGGCGCCTGGGAGGGCGGGGTGCGCGTTGCCGCGGCCTATCCCGGTACGCCCAGCACCGAGATCCTGGAGGCGCTGGTGGAATATCCGCGCTCGGATCTGCATGCCCAATGGTCGACCAACGAGAAGGTTGCCGTGGACGTGGCGATCGGTGCTTCGTTCTCCGGCGTGCGCGCGATTTCAGCCATGAAGCATGTGGGGCTCAACGTTGCATCCGATGCCCTGATGTCGCAGACCTATATCGGCGTCAATGGCGGCCTGGTGCTGGCGGTGGCGGACGATCCCGGCATTCATTCCTCGCAGAACGAGCAGGACACGCGCCTCTTCGCCCGCTTTGCCCAGGTGCCGGTGCTGGAGCCGTCCGATGCCGACGAAGCGCGCATCTTCACGGCGCTGGCCTTCGAGATCAGCGAACAGTTCGATACGCCGGTCATCCTGCGCTCGACCACGCGCCTGTCGCACACCCGCAGCACCGTTACGCTCGGCCCCCGTACAGAGCGCAAGGGCGGCAAGTTCGTCGACGACCCGGTCAAGAACATTATCATTCCCGCTCATGCCCGCCGCCGCCACCCCCTGGTGCTTAAGCGCGAGGCTGCGCTGGAGCGCTATTTCGACACGTCGCCGCTGACGCGTTGGGAAAAGGGCACGACGGATTACGGCATCATCACCCACAGCACGGCCTATGCCTATGTCAAGGAAGTGGCGCCGGACGCCCATGTGCTGAAGCTTGGCGCTTCTTATCCGCTCGCCCGCGAGACCGTGCGCAAGTTCTGCGACTCGGTCGAGCACGTGGTGGTGGTTGAGGAGCTCGAGCCCGTGCTCGAGACCGAGATCCGGGCCATGGGCATCGCCGTGGACGGCAAGGACTTCGTGCCGCGCGCCGGCGAGCTCTCGCCTGAGATCGTGCGCGCCGCGCTCGCCAAGGCCGGTGTTATCCCGGCCGAAGACGAGCCGGTGGTGCCGGACGCGGCTGCCGAGCTTGCGCGTCCGCCCGTGCTCTGTGCCGGCTGCCCGCACATGACCTCCTATTTCACGGCGCGCAATCTCGGTGCGCGCATCACTGGCGACATCGGCTGCTATACCCTGGCGGCGCTCGACCCCCTGCAGGCCATCGATACCACCGTCGCCATGGGCTCAGGGATAGGCAATGCGATCGGCATGGCCATGTCGGGAACCGAGGAAAAGCCGATCGTTGCCACCATCGGCGACTCGACCTTCCTGCATTCCGGCATCCCGCCCCTGATCGACGCCATCTACAACAGTGCCAACATTACTATCCTGTTGCTTGACAACCACATCACGGCGATGACCGGCGGCCAGGACCATCCCGGCACCGGCCGCACCCTGGCCGGCGAGGAAGTCACGGCGGTCGATTACGAGACGGTGGTGCGCGCGCTCGGTGTCGGGTTCGTTCGCCGCATCGACCCCTATGACATGTCCGACGTGCAACACACCATCGCCGATGCCATCGCCCACAAGGGTGTTGCCGTGGTCATAGCGGACCGCCCTTGCGTGCTCGACCCGGTCAAGATCAAGGGCCCGGCGCTGGAAGTGAAGGAAGAGAATTGCACCGCCTGTCAGGCCTGCATGAACATCGGTTGTCCGGCGATCACCTGGTCGGACACTCTATTCGAGGGACATCACAAGGTGACGATCGACGAGGAAATGTGCATCGGCTGCACGCTTTGCGCCCAGCTTTGCACCAATGCCTGCATAACGGTGCCCGCGCCGGCCGCCACGGTCACGGCCTGAGCGATGGCGGAGCCTACCAACGTCCTCATCGTCGGTGTCGGCGGCCAGGGCGTGATCATGCTCTCCAAGGTCCTGGCGACGCTGTGTCAGGAGCGCGGCCTCGCGGTCAAGCAGAGCGAGGTGCACGGCATGGCCAAGCGCGGCGGCGCCGTGTTCAGCCATGTGCGCTTCGGCGAGCAGGTCTGGTCGCCGACCATCCCCAAAGGCAAGGCCGATGTGCTGATAGCGCTGGAATGGGCGGAAGCCTTGCGTTGGCTGACTTTTCTGGAGCCCGAGCACGGCGTGCTGATCGCCGACACCAAGCGTATCGTGCCGCCGTTTTCCTGCCGCGACCGCCGCGTCGGCGCGGCATCGAGCTATGTCGAGGGCGCCCCGGCCGAGGTGGTCGAGCAGGTCGCCGAAGGCTATGCGCTCGATGCCGCCGGCATGGCGCGCGAGCTTGGCAACGAGCGCGCGGCGAACACGATCCTGCTTGGCGCGCTTTCGACCACGCTGCCGTTTCCCGAGGACGAGTGGCGCGATACGGTCTCGCGCTTCGTGCCGCCGAAGACGGTCGAGGTCAATCGCGCCGCCTTCGACGAGGGCCGCGGTTGGGTGTCGGCGAGACGCGATGGCGATGTTCCGGCGGCGCCGGACTTGCCCGATATCGCGGCCCGGCGGACACCGGGAAAGGGCGAGCTGCTCGACATCGATATCGTTCCCGAATGGTGCAAGGGCTGCGACATTTGCGTGCGCATATGTCCCGAGCGCTGCCTCGAGCTGAACCAGGAGCAGGTGGTCGTGTTGACGGATCGCGAGGCTTGCACGGGCTGCCGCCTGTGCGAATGGCTGTGTCCGGATTTCGCGATTGCGGTGCGGCACGCCTACGAGGCGGAGGCGGTATCGTGAAGGCCGGGCTGCGCGGTATCCAAGGTAACCATGCCTGTGCGCTCGGCGCCATTGCGGCGGGCTGCCGGTTCTTTGCCGGCTATCCGATCACGCCGTCTTCCGAGATCGCCGAGAAGATGGCCGAGCTGCTGCCCAAGGCAGACGGCACCTTCATCCAGATGGAGGACGAGATCGCCTCGATGGCGGCGGTGATCGGCGCCTCGATGGGCGGCGA
>CAZVDW010000030.1:0-2605 GCA_964625645.1 uncultured Rhodospirillaceae bacterium | reverse complement strand
GCGTCAGAGCAATTTTCCCTCGAAGGGATGCCAACCCTGCGGGTGCTCGATTTCGACAACCCATAGATCCGGATCCCGCTCGACGGCGCGAGCGATATAGGCGTCTGCCTCTTGCTCCGCCACGAACGCATCCGACATGGCCGCGAGCCAAGCCAGCGCACCATCGACATCGCGCGTTTGCGTCAGTACGCGGCAGCCTGTGGCGCCTTGATTGAGCTTGAGAACAAGCATGCCGCCATGGGGGTCGCCCTTACGCAGCACATAGACCGGCACCGCCTCCACCGTGCAGCGGCGCAGATGGGCCTTGACCCAAAGCTCGGTGGGGAGGCGGCCGTCTTCCATCGGCGTCAGTGGTGACCGCCATGCCTTTCCATGGCCACCGGCATGGGCGCATGATCCGCCGCTTCGATGGTGCCGATGCGGTAGATCCCGTCAGGCCCCTTCTCGAGCGTGAACAACACCCCCGATCCCGCCTCAATGCCGGCAAGGTCGACGGAATCGGAAAGCGCGAGATCCATGGTCATGGCAGGCCAGCCGATGTCCGGGATCGGCTCATGGCTAAGATTTACGCTGCCTGCCGCAACGTCGACGGTGTTGATCACGCCCATAGCGGCAACCGGCTCTTCGGCCCGGGCTTGCACGGCCAGCAAAACCAGCAAGGAAGCCAGGAGCGATCGCATCATGGTGATCTCAAGGTCCTGATATAGGCCAGGATGTCGTCGACCTGGTCCTGCGTGAAGACGAAATTCGGCATTTCGTAATGCGGCGTCACCATGAAGGTGCGCAGCCAATTCTCACTGCGCTGAGGATTGTTGGCGATCTCGCGGAATGTTGGCAGGCCGACCAGGCGCACATTGACCTGATCGTCCCTCACGACATGGCATTCCGCGCATATGTCGTCGGCGATCGCGCCGCCATTTTGGGGAATCCCCAATTCGGCCGCGCTGGCAGCGCCAACAAGCGAATAGGCCAGTATCGTGGCTAACGCGACACCCGACTTTCTCATCCACAGTCTCCCAGTGCTGTCCGAACCAAAACACTCTAGCCCAGGCATGGTCTCTCCGCCTTGACTTCGATTAGGTGGCCTTGCGTCAGCCCCCCTCGCATTGCGCGCTTTCCATGCGCCGCAGCTGTCGGGTCGCCCAGGTCCGCTGATCCAGATCGCACTCAGCCAACTCGGCGCCGTCCTCGCAGCGCTCAAGATAGGTCGCGAGCGCGGCCACCGCATCGCACTGGTTCGCCAACGTCAAAGCGATGCCATATTCGAGCCAGTACTGCGCGCGCTCGGACTCGAGCGTGGTCGCCACGCGCAGGTCCTCGAGGGCTGCTTGCTCATCCTCCAATTCGTTGAGCAACAGACTGCCTCTCTCGGCCCTGATCGCGGCGTCGTAGGCGCCGTAGAAGACGGCCTTGTCCCAGGCTTCCTTGGCTTCGTCGTATTGGCCTTCAGCGCGCAGGACCCGCGCCTTGGCATGCAGGATTGTCGGGTCCATCGGCCGCACGGCCAGCAGCTCGTCCCAGACGGCGACGGCATTGGCATGGCTTGCCATCGCCTCATAGGTCCAGGCCCGCTCGGCCTTGATCTCCATCCGGCCCGGCGACAATGCCAAAGCCGCATCGAAACTCCGCAAGGCCAGAACGTATTGGCCGTTGTCGGAATAGCTCCGCCCCAGGGCGAGCTCATACTGCCAGGCTTGGCCAAAGCCAAGAGCACGGGAAAAATGCCTGACCGCGTCGGCGTTCGCTTCCGCCCGCGCGAGCATCCGCCCCGAGACGTAATCCGCAAACCCCAGGAGTGACGACAGGTCCGCCTGGCGCCGTGCCGCGTTTTCCACGCTGGCCAAATACTTGGCGACAGCGGCCAGCGCCGCTTCGGTCGTCCCGTTCCCGCTCCACCCCGGCAACAAAGACTCGAGATATCGCCAGCGGATCATCCAGGACGCAGGTGCGGCGTCGAGCCCCTCGTTCAAAAGCGCCGCGGCCCGCTCACTTTCGCCGCGCGCCATCGCAATCGATATCAGCGCGGCGTGGGCCACGCTCAATTGCGGCCTGAGGGCGATCGCCGCCTCGAAGTCGCGAACCGCCAGAGTGAAAAAATCGTTCATGGCCCGCAGGCGGTCGACAGACACCTCGCCAGGCTCGCGACCGCCGCGGGTCAGCCAGCCGAGATCGGTATAATAATAGCCGCGAACCACCAGCGCCGCGTAGGATTCGGGCCTGGAAGCGACCCAATCGCCGAGCGTGTGCGCCATTTGCGGGTCCGTGGTGGCAAAGATGCTGAAGGCATCATCGACGACCCTGTCCGAGTCCTGATCGCGCTCGAACGCCCCCTGATAGGCCAGCAGGTGTCGTTCCAGGCGCTTGAGCTTGCCGGCCTTCAACATGTCCAGCAACGCGGGACCGTCGGGCGGTTGGAGTGCCGCGAGCGGCGTCGGCAGCAGCAGCGAAGCGACCAATATCAAAATCACGGCGGCCGGCCAGCCAAGACTTCGTTTCGCCTTCATTCGTTCACATCCTCACGAAAGCCAGCCCGCTCACTCTCGACGCGCTATAATCAGCCATTGTCACGATGGGGCAATACTATCATGGGTATCGAATATCTCCT